>CANJPN010000036.1 GCA_947475855.1 Bradyrhizobiaceae bacterium | reverse complement strand
CGTGAGCACACGCTGTCTCTGAGCCGCGTGCCCTCCCCGATCTGGCCTTGGGCGATGATCGGCGTCGAAAAGCACGATGCGGGCTGAGACGGACATGCCCTACCTCCTAAACATTCCGCCTGACGGCCGATCTGCGGCCCGACCGCCACATTGTGATCGAAGTGTCGTGGCTGGCTCTGAACGGCGGAGGATTCGCTCCGCGCCACCGGGCGGTGGTTCGCTGCCTGGGTGTGGAACGGGGACAAGCGGTGGATAGAACTCCGCCGCATCGTGGGCCTGCATGACCAACGTTCTGGCGCTACCGTCGGGAACAGAGCTGGTCGGAGATTTCTGCATCGAGCGCGTGCTCGGCGCGGGCGGCTTCGGCATGACTTATCTCGCCCGCGAGATCGCGCTCAACCGCCAGGTCACCATCAAGGAATATTTCCCGACTGATTTTGCGGCCCGCGGCGAAGGCCAGGCTGTCGTTGCACGCGATGGCGAGGCCGCAGCCGATTTCCAATGGGGGCTCGACCGCTTCATCGACGAGGCCCAGGCGCTGGCCCGCTTCGATCACCCCAACATCTGCCGCGTATACCGCTACTTCAAGGCGAACGGCACGGCTTACATGGTTCTGACCTTCGAGGAAGGCCAAAGCCTGAAGGGCTGGCTTCGCTCACTTGGCCGCGCACCGCGCCAGCGCGAGTTGGACGATGTCATCGCCCCCTTGCTCGACGCGCTCGAAACCGTTCACGCCGCGGACTACCTGCACCGGGACATCGCCCCCGACAACATTATCGTCCGCAAGGACGGCTCGCCGGTGCTGATCGATTTCGGCTCCGCTCGCGGTGAGATCGCAGCGCGCACGCGGACAGTGAGCGCGCTCGTGAAGCCCGGCTACAGCCCTTACGAACAGTACGCCGAGAGCGGTACGCGGCAGGGCCCGTGGACCGATATCTACGCACTGGGCGCTACGCTGTTCCATGCGATTTCAGGAAAGCGGCCACCCGATGCGCCATCCCGTGTCGTCAAGGACGATCTACCTTCGACCCAGGATGTAGCGCTGGCAGCCTATCGCCCCCGCTTTCTGGCTGCTGTCGACCGGGCACTATTGCTCGATCCCGACAGCCGTCCGCAATCGGTCGCGAGCTGGCGCGGCGATCTGCTGGCGCCCGAACCGTCCAAACCGGGCTGGTTCCAGCGTGCGGCCGGGCGCGCAGCCGAACCGCTCGCACCGGGCGCACGCACCGTGAAGCTGACGGTACAGCCGGGTATTGCCCCGCCGATGCCTGATGTGCCGGGCGCACCCGGCCAGATGCTCGATTACATCGATGGCCTGAAGCAGCAGGGTGAGCCCGCGCCGGCCAGCCCGCTTGCAGCCAAGGCGGCCCCGGCCGCTGTTCCCCCGTCTGCCGAAGCCGCCCAACCCCAGACACCGTCGAAGCCGAGCCGAGCCACAACACCGCCCGCGCCCGAGAAATTGCCCGTCGCCGTGCCGCCGCGCACCCGGCCGCCGCGCCCCAAACCGGTCCGCGGGGCGGGAACAAAGACCTGGCGTTCGTTCGCGGTCAAATTCGCCATCGGCGCAGCGATTGCGGGATGGGCCATCGCCTACAAGGACGACATGCCGGGCTTCCTGCGCACGGCGGAGACCAAGAACGTTCCGGCCAGCCGTGTGGTCGAGAAGGCTTCCGTAGCGCGCGTATCGCCAAGCCAGAACATCGCTGCACGCCTGACGATGCTGTCGGGACATCGCGGCCCGGTAACTTCGGTCGGCTTCACCGCGGATGGCCTTGCCATCGTCACGGCCGGAGCCGACGCCCGTCTCAAGGTCTGGAATTCGGCGACCGGCGGCGAGATTCGCACCATCGAGCCAACGGATGGCGAGATCACGAGCATGGCCGTCTCCGGCCGCCGCGTGCTGACCGGCCACCCGGCAGGCCGGGTCGCGCTCTGGGATGTCGACACGGGCCACCGCATCGCCAGCTACAAACATGGCGAAGCTTCCGTGACGGCGGTTGCGTTCGCGCGCGATGGTCACCGTCTCATCGTATCGAACGCAGATGCAGCGCTCGCGGTGTGGGACCCGGAGGTGACGAAGAACCCCGTCGGGGTCGTCGCCGCACACGAAGGCGCGGTCACGGCCGTCGCCTACGCGGATCGAGGGCCCTACATCGCAACCGGTGGCGACGATGCGCAAGTGCGCCTGTGGCGCGCAGCAGATTTGTCGCTGGTCCGCACCTACCGCAGCCATCGTGAATCGATTTCAGCGCTGGCGTTCTCGCCCGACGGCCGCTACGTCGCGGCAGCGGCCGTCGATGGCCGCATTCGCGTCTGGAGCACCACTTCGTCCAGCCTTTATCGATTGAACTCGCAGAACAAGGGCCGCGTGCAAGGCCTTGCCTTCTCGCCCGCCGGCGACATGATCGCGTCCGCGGCCGATGATGGAACGGTGCAGCTATGGCACCTGCGTCAGAGCCGCGCCGTACGTTCGACTTCAGAAGGCAGCACACCCGCGCGCGCCCTTGCCTTCGCGCCTGACGGCAGCCGTGCAGCCGTCGCGAGCAACGATGGCAAGGTCCGCTTCTGGGACGCCGCCCCGCCGGTTCGCACAAGCCGGTAGCGCGTTTTTCGCGCAGGCGGGGTCAAGGCGTAGTCGCGCGCCTGCTTCAGCGTTGCATCGGATCGTTGCTGGATCGCGCTGCGAAATACTTCGCTCGACGCTACCTACGGAGCTGGGTCCCCGAAGGCGGCCCGACCAGAGATTTGCCGCTCGACCAACGATTGGCCTTCTCTAAGGATGTCCGCAGCCGGGCAAGGCAGAAGTCGGGAGCGGACTCTCGGCCGGCATCCGCGACAGATCAGGTCACGGATAACTCCAGCATTTTCAGTCCATGTTAGCTCATCCGTCGTGCTATCACTTCCATGCAGATCCGATAACGCTCGCTGACTCCATAGGACAAGAACTCGAAACCAGCCTCGAACAAAAGGCTGCGGAGACGTTGCAGGCTGAAATTGTGAAAATGCTCCAGCTCTCCCCAATATGGATTTGCATTGGCAAGATCGAGAAGCCGCCATGCCGGGCAGTCGAAGTGGGGCATAGACAAAAACAGAATGCCCTTTGAATGCAGCAGCCGATGAGCTGCTTGCAAACCAGTTTTTGGAAACGGCATGTGCTCCAGTACGTCTGCCATCGTGATAACGCTGAAGGTATTGACCTGATCGAGCGTGGCAATGTCGCAGCAGCTAGCCTCGATGCCCATTCGAGCGATGGCCTCAACGCTCGATTGCCGGAGGTCGATACCGACAGGCGTGAAACCCCATTCGGCGGCAGTGAACAGTAACGAGCCATTGCCAAAGCCGACATCGAGCCATCGACCATTGACGGCATGCTGTGCGATGCGTTCGACCATTCTGGCCGAGGTCATGCGCTGCCGCTCGAATTCCCAGCCGGGCTTTTGATTGTCATGCGTGTCGGCGAAAATGATGCCGGCGACCTCGGTTGTGTAGTAACCGTCTGTAAAGACATGCTCGCAATGTGCGCAACGCTTCCAGGTCATGATAGGTGCCACAACGGGACGGTAGAGCGGATGCCTGGAGCAATCGGCAGTTCGCAGGATTGAGGTGTCGACGCTGCTACAGAGCGGACAGCTCTCGTAGAGGATGCGCGGCTTCGCGGAACTGCTCAGTTGAGGCTTAGGCTGAGCAAAACCCATTTTACCCAACGATAACAGATCCATAAACGCGCCTCCACTTCTCAATTCGGTCGAAACCGAACTTGCCAGACGTCCGCCTGATTTTCAGCTAACCTACCAAGGACTGGACGCACGGCAAGCCTGTCGTTGCCGAGAGACCCTAGGACGGTGGCCCATTAGGGTGAGCGCGGCGACGTCAGAGATCACGCTGGGTATCTGGGAGGATTCCTGACGTGGCCTACCGTTGACGTCAAGACGATCGAGCAGTGCCGGTTCACACTGCGTTCCGCGAATTTCAGCTCGTTGGGGTAGGGCTGCGATGGGAGCAGAGGTCGTCGAGGCGTGCCCGTGACCCCAGGGCGAACTGGGTGCAGACGGGTTGCGCCATGGAAACGGCGGCGGTTTACGCCTCAAAACGGACGACGGCGACGCAGAACCTTCCGAAAATGGAACTGTCCCCAATTTTACCACCCTCCGTATACAATCTCTGATCATCTGTTGCCAGCCCACGGCGCAGCCTTGGCGAGCAGCCGCGCTGTGTCGTTGGAAGCTGCTGGATACTGTCCGGAGCCGCGTTACGAGGAGGCGTGCTGTCGATAGTTTCGGCCGGTCGCTTGCTGGCCCATACCTGCCCAGCCCCATGCCAGCCGTCGCTGGTGGTGCGGTGCTCAGGCGTCGGAAGGTCTGCAGTGCTCATCGTGAAGCTACTCGAGCTTCAGCCCGATCGCCTTGACGATCGGCGCAAGCAGGTTTCGTTCCTCGACGATCAATTTCGCCAGCTGCTCCGGCGAGCTTTCCGCCGGAACGGCGCCTTGTTTGCGCATCGCTTCGAGATAGTCGGCGTCTTTCAGTGCCGCCCGCATTGCCTCATTGAGACGGCCGACGACCGGTTGCGGCAGACCCACGGGGCCCATCAGCGCATTCCAGTTCCGCGTGACGAGCCGCGACAGTCCCGCTTCCGTTGTCGTCGGCACGTTGGGCACCAGTTCCGAGCGCTTCAGCGCGGTGATCGCATAGGACTTGATGCGTCCGCCATCGAGCATCGGCAGCATTGACGTGATGTCGCCGATCATCACCTGATTGCGCCCGCTGATGAGATCGGGCAGCGCCGCGCCGGTCCCGCGATAGGGAACATGCAGCATGTCGATGCCAGTGATCGACTTGAACAGCTCGCCCGCCAGATGTGGCATCGTACCGATACCCGCGGAGCTGTAGCTGAGAGTGCCCGGGTTCGACTTCGCGAATGCGATGAACTCGCTCAGCGTGTCGGCCTTGACGGTCTTGCTCGCCACCACGATTTGCGGCGACTCCGATATGAGGCCGATTGGGGCGAGTTGAGTGTCCGGATCAATGCCGGCGCCCGCTGCTACGGACACGATCAGCGGGCCAGGCGATGCGATGATCAGCGTGTATCCGTCGGGCTTTGCCGCGATCACTGTTTTGGTTCCGACGACTCCGCCGGCACCCGGTCTGTTGTCGACGAGTACGGCGCTGCCGAGCTGGCGGCGCATGGCTTCCGCGAACACGCGTCCACCATTGTCGACCGGCCCGCCCGCAGCGAATGGCACGATCATCGTGACCTGACGCACGGGATAGCCTTGCGCGATCGCTGCCGCCGGCATTACCAATGCGCTCGCGATCGCGAGCAGCCATCTGACCGTCATCCGATTTCCCCCTCGGGCATTCTTTGTTGTTACCGGGCGCGCTCTCAACCGACCGGCTTGAACTTCGCCAGCGTCGCCGTCTCCGCTATGTCCTCGTATACCACCTCGACGGCCATGTCGCACCGCACCTCGTCCGGCGCGATGCCGATCACGTTCGAGATCATCCGCGGTCCTTCGTCCAATGCGACGACGGCGACGCAGTATGGCCGCTCGTCAGCGAAGCCCTTGTGATAATTCCGATGGAAGTTGACGAAGGAGAAGACTTTGCCCCGGCCGCTGACGGGCTCCCATACGACTTCGGCCGACCGGCATGAGGGGCACAACAGCGTCGGCGGAAACCAGCGATGGCCGCACGCGCTGCATTTCGGCATCGTGAGCTTGTGTTGCCGGAGCGCCTCCCAAAAGGGGCGAGACTCGTGCGAAGGAACCGGGATCGGCTTGGCATAGGCTGATTTAGTTGTTTGCGGATCGCTCATGGGCTCAAGCCTTGCCGAGAATGAGAGTGGAATGGCACACGGTATTGCCGCCGTGGCCCGAGACGAGCGCGATTTCAGCGTCCCTGACCTGCCGGCTCGCGTCGTATCGTCCTTGCAATTGCCGCGCACCTTCAACGATCTGCAGCATGCCCTCGACATGCGCTTCTGAAAGTTGCCCGCCCGATGTGTTGGTCGGCAACGCACCACCGAGCCGCAATGCGCCCGAGCGGACGAATTCACCGCCTTCGCCTTTTCTCGCGAAGCCGTAGTCCTCGAGCTGTGTGAGCACCATGTACGTGAAACAATCGTAGATCTGCCCGGTGTCGATGTCGGAGGGGCCAACACCTGCCATCTTGTAGGCGCGCGCGCCGCTTTCCTGCGCTGCCGTCGACACCATGTGGTCCTCCTCGAACCAGCCTTTGGTGTTGTTGAACGTCGCGAACCCCTTGATCGTCACGGGGCGCGATTTCAGGTCCCGCGCGCGCTCCGCCGACGTGACGACCACGGCGCCCGCGCCATCGGAGAGGATGCTGCAGTCGAAGAGCCCGAACGGCTCGACGATGTACCGAGCCGCCAGATAGTCAGCCCGCGTCAATGGCTCCTTCATCATGGCTTCCGGGTTTCGCAGCGCATGCTCCCGGAACGCGCAAGCGATCTCAGCGAAATCCTCCCGCGTGGTGCCGAACTCGTGCATGTGCCGGCGCGCGCCGAACGCATGCGGGGCGACAGCCGCGAAGTAGCCGTGCTCCGGTCCGAACTCACGCGGGCGCTGGGCGGCAGGCACGAGGTCCGTCTGAGTTCGCGCCTCCTTCGTCGCATGCGTGCGCGACCAGCTGTCGCGTCCATATCCGCACACCACCGTCGTCGCCAATCCCGCTTCGATCGCCATGCAAGCCATGGAAATCGAAAGGATCTGGCTCGCGCCGCCATTGTCGAGCGAGGTCGAGAAACCACAGTTTATGTCGAGGCGCCGTGCGATATGCTGATGGAAGCAGTACATGTCATCCGGGCCGCGGCAGATGACGCCGTCGACGTCCGAGTTCTTCAGGCCCGCCTCGTCGAGCGCCTGTGCGATTGCCTGTTCGAGCAGCCCGAGCGTGGAGACGCCGGGTACGCGTCCAAGTTGGCTTTTGCCCGTTCCGACGATCGCGTACTTGTCTCGCAGCGCATGCGCCATATCCAGGGTTTCCTCTCGGCAAGGGGATTGCTGCCATCATAGGCTGAAGGCCGTCGCGCGCGCCACTCCGGGCATGTATTTCGGCCGTGCGTCGACCTTGACACCTCACTGGCGCTCACGCCAGCGTGGGGCAACGACGAGTGCTCGACAGCGCGTCTCGTATCAACTTGGGAGCCTGGAATGCGCAAATGCTCTAAAGCATGTTTCTCTGCAGCGGCCTTGCTGGCGGCTACGCCGGCGATGGCGCAAGCTCCCGAGCAGTTCTACGCCGGCAAGCAGATCACGTTGCTGATCGGCTTCGGACCGGCCGGCACATATGACTACTACGCGCGCCTCGTCGCCCGTCATATGGGCAAGCACGTCCCCGGCAAACCCAATATCGTACCCCAGCAGATGCCCGGCGCCGGCAGCCTCACCGCGGCCAACTTCCTCTATACCGCCGCGCCGAAGGACGGCACGTCGATTGCTATCCTCACCCAGACGCTGGCCATCGAGGAAGTGATCGGCAACCCCGGCGCGAAATACAAGAGCGCGGAGATGAATTGGATCGGCCGTGCGACATCCATCGCGCAGATCCAGCTCAGCATGGCGACTTCGAAGATCAAGACGGTCGAGGACGCGCTGGTGCACGAAGCGACGGCCGCCAGCACGGGGGCGGGCTCGCCCACCGAAGGTTATCCCAAGCTGCTGAACGGTGTCATCAAGGCCAAGTTCAAGACGATCGGCCCCTATCCCGGCTCTGTCGATGGCCTCCTCGCGATGGAACGCGGCGAGGTCGACACCTCGCTCACCTCTTACAACACGATCAAGGCTCGCCGCTCCGATTGGATCAAGGAGAAGAAGATCAATATCCTCGTCACCTATTCGCTGAAGCGTCATCCCGAGCTACCCGATGTTCCAGCGTTCCCCGAGTTCGGCAAGACGCCCGACGACAGGAAGCTGCTCGAATTCTATGTCAGCGCGGAGGATATCGGCCGCTCGTTCGTGGCCCCGCCCGGCTTGCCTGCGGATCGTGTGCGGACGCTTCGCAGTGCCTTCATGGCGATGATCAACGACGCGGACTTCCTTGCGGAGATCAAGAAAGGCGACGCCGAATTGAACCCGCTATCGGGTGAGGAGCTGCAGAAAATCGTGGCTGAAACGGTGGCCGCCCCGCCCGCGCTTGTCGCCCGCATGCAGTCGATGCTCAAGTGAAGACGGCCTTGCGCGCTGCAGGCAGCTTAGCTGCTGCCTGCGCAGTGCTTGCAGTCGCCTCGGCCGCGGCTCAGCCAGCAACGCGCGATGTCGAGATGGTGCGCATCGCTGGCGGCAGTTTCACGATGGGCTCCGACAAGTGGCTCGCCGACGAACGCCCTGCACACGCCGTGACCGTCGGGCCGTTCTCGCTGGACAAGCGGCCCGTGACCCATGCTGAATTTGCCCGGTTTCTCGACATGCTCGGCGGCGGCGTGAACAATCCGCGCGGCCAGCGCCTGTTCGACGACGACGACAGCGACGCTCGCATACACAAACGCGGCGCAGCATGGCTCGCTGATCCGGGCTGGGAGTCGAAACCCGTCATCGAGGCGTCGTGGTACGGCGCCCGCGATTACTGTGCCTGGAAGGGTAAGCGGCTACCGACCGAAGCCGAATGGGAGTTCGCCGCGCGCGGAACTTCAGGGCGCACCTATCCCTGGGGCGAGGCGAAGCCTGACAAGTCGCTTGCCCGCTATGCCGCCGGCTACAGCGCTTTCGCCGACGTCGCCACGCATCCCAAAGGCGCCACTCCCGAGGGCGTTCTGGACCTCACCGGCAACGTCCATCAATGGACATCGTCGATCGCGCTGCCCTATCCCTATCGCGCCGATGACGGTCGCGAGGACCCGGACAAGCTCGCCGACCGTGTCACGCGCGGCGGCGCTGCCGACACCGGTCCCGACACGCTGCGCGCGACGTGGCGGGGTGCAACCGTTTCCCGTAACGCCCGAGCTGGACACCATAATATCGGCTTCCGCTGTGCAAAAAGCGGCTGATAGGGTGCCAGGATCCGCCGCGCGTAAAGTCAGATCGAGCAATTCTGTTGCGGCCCGCGGAACCGCTGGTGCAGATAGCTTGGGAAAGTCGCGTCTACTTCCTCGCCAACAGAGCCCGTTTCATGTCCAAGCGTACAGGCCTCACCGCAAGCTCGCTGATTTTCGTGCTCATGCTCGGGGTGAGCGTTGTCTCACCTTCCACCGAGGCGCAGGAAACGCCGAAAGGTTTTGTCTGCACGTTCCCGCGCGGCGCCAGTCAGGCCTACGCCAAGGGCCGCTATCGCAGCCGCCCCGCAAAAGCTCTAGCCATGGAGATCGGCAGCATCGACCTCGAAGGCCAGCGCGCCGATCTCGTCACATCTGACGGCAAGGGCACGCTGCGCATCGTCCGCGCGCTGGGTGCGAACCACTATCTGGAAGTTGTCGCGGAAGGGTATTTGAACATCACGACGGTCTACCAGAGAGACGAGAAGCAGGGCCGCTATCCCGCCGTGCATTCGCGTCACTTCGGCTTGTTCGGCGAGCCCTTGATCGCGCAGTATACCGGCACTTGCACCGCGAAATAGTAAGATAAAGGGCTTTGTCTCGGTTCGAATACGCTGGCGCTCACGCGAGCAGTTGTATCTCCGGCGCGGCGAGCAGCGCAGCGTGCGCCTTTCGAACGGTCGGGATATCGAGGCCCGGCACTTCCTTCATGGAAATCCCGATGGCCAGCGAGCGAACCCGGGTGCGGGCACGCGAGACATTCGGCGACAGGTCGCGCGTCTCGTGCGGCAGGAGATCCGGATTGTTCTGAGCGACCGCGTCGAGAACAATGTAAAAAGCTTGCGTGATGTTGTCGGGCTGTTTGCCCTGATAGCCCTCGGCGATCTGCTCCATGAAGCAGATGATCTCGGCGCTGACCGGCCGGATACCCGTGCTGCGACGCACCGGCAGGCCGGTAGCGGCCGCGCCCGCGCCGTCGAGCGGAAGCAGGATCGTATTCCACGGACGATACGGAGACAGGTCGAGCCGCGTCAGCAGGAAGGCGCCGAATCTCGTTTCCCATAGGGCGGGCGGCAAGAGATGACATGGCACCATGCGAAACGGCACCACGGCGGCGACGGCTTCGTGGGTTTTGACCATGTGCAGGCGCTCGCGCTCGAGCAGTTCGGCCATCTCGCCTTGTGTCGCTAGAGAGTTGATCGGGTCATCCGGACTGAGTCCAACGGAGCGCAAAAACGCCCCGGCTTTCGGATCCTGCCATACTTCTCGCGGGAAGACCTTTGCTGCGGGCGCCGGTCCGCGTCCTGCAGGCCGATCGGCAGAAGTTGCTTTGCGCTTACCGATTAGTAAATTGGCCAGACCCATTGCTCGCTCAACTCCACGCCGACGCCTGGAAAAGCATATCGACTAGGCGTCAACGAACGATGAGCCATGGACGCGGCTTTCGATGCAACTTCCAGTTCGGACTGGCCGCCGATGCGACATCGAGGTGGAACCAACCGGCCCTTGTGGCGAAAGGGGAAAAATCATGCATCGATGCGCACTCAACCTGGCACCCGCCACTTCCAAATAGGAATGACCATGAGCGAAATCACCAAGGGTTCGAACGGCAGGTCGGCGGTTACGATCTACCACAACCCCAAGTGCGGAACGTCCCGCACCACCCTGGCGGCGATCCGTGCGGCCGGAATCGAGCCCGAGGTGATCGAATATCTGAAGAACCCGCCCGGCCGCGCACGCCTCGTCGAGCTGATGAAGGCCGCAGGCCTCGAGGCCAGCGACTTGATCCGCCCGAAAGAAAAGGTGTTCGCCGACCTGGATCTCGGCCGCGACGGCGTCACCGAGAAGACCATGATAGACGCCATGGTCGAGCATCCCATTCTGATGAACCGTCCGATCGTCGTGACGAGCAAAGGCGTACGCCTCTGCCGCCCTGCCGACCGGCTGAACGAGATTCTGTGAGAAACCGGCAGGGATCTAGTTCTTGGCGGCTCCGTATGGGGTAGGATACCTGCCCGGCCAGACCGCTTCCCCCCTCACCAGATCTGATCCCGCTACATGCTTCACCTCATCAAGCTCAGCGTCGGCACCGACTCGATCGAGGATCTCGCCTCCTGGCAGACCGAGCGCTTGGCGCAGATGAAGGCGGCCGGCGAGAAGAAGCCGCGGCTGTTCCACCGCACCGGCCAGAAGCCCAAGCGCGACACGGACCTGCTCGACGGCGGCTCGATTTATTGGGTGATCAAGGGCATGATTTTGGCACGCCAGAAGCTCACGGGCTTCGGCGAGGGAACGCGCCCGGACGGCCGCCCTTGTTGCCTCATCCTGCTCGAGCGCGAGTTGATCCCGGTACGGCCGACGCCACGCCGCGCCTTCCAGGGCTGGCGCTATCTCGAAGCCGACGCCGCCCCGCCAGATCTCGGCGGCCGCGTCCTCGACGACCTCGCCGGCATGCCCCCGCAGATGCGCAAAGACCTCGCCGAACTCGGCCTTCTCTAACGTCATTCTCGACCGCGCGAGCAGCGCGAGCGAGCGTCGGGAATCCAGCAGCAGAAGCCGCAGGCGCCGATCTTCAGCCCTTGCGGCCGAACATGCCGCCGATCCAGGACTTCAAAGCAATCCAAAGGATCGCGAACGCGGAAACCGGCGTCGCGGCCGGCGGTGTGGCGCGCGGCGGAGCAGTCGCAGTTGCCGAGGAGGTTGATGGTGTTGAGGCCGGCGCCGTGTTCGTTGCACCTTCAGCCGACGCCACGGCGGCTTCCGGAGCCGGCTCGCTGCGCTCGATCTCCTTGCGCAGGTTGTCCGCGAACTGAGTGAGGATCGCGCCGGCGATTTCCTTCATCAAGCCGGAGGCGCGTCCGTACTGTGCCACCATGCCCGTCATGTTGAGGTCGGTCACGACGTTGACGCGCGTGCCGCTGCCAGCCGGAACCAGAGCGAAATCCACGACAGCGCTCGCCTGTCCACGGCCCTTGGTGTCGTTGCCGCGCCCCTTGAGCTTGGCTTTGTATGCTGCATTGTCCCGTTCGACGATTTCGGCTTCACCCGCGAAAAACAGGTTGACCGGCCCGATCTTCACGCCGGCGCGACCTTTGTACTTGTCGGGTCCGAGCGTCTCGGTCAGCTCCGCGCCGGGCAAGCACGGTGCGATGCGCGGCACGTCGAGCAGCACCTTCCAAGCTTCGGCGGGAGGCAACGGTACGTCGAAACTGTTCTCGAACTGCATGAGCAATACCTGGGTGCGGGGTGGGGCCGGGCGCCACGGCGCTCCGGTGCATGGATAGGGTTTGGTTGTGCCAGAAGCCGCACGCACCTTTCAAGTGCCGAAGGCGCGCCTCTGGTCCTCGGTCCTGACGGTCGTCTCACGCGATCGTAAGCGTCGATCTGGGCCCGATTTGCGCCAATACGCGGCCGAGATCAGCCGCAGCAAGTGCCACGCAGCCCTCGGTCGGCAGGAACCCCGGCCGCGCGACATGCATGAAGATCGCACTGCCGGCACGCCGCTTGCGCGCGCTCACGTTGTAGTCGAGCACGACCACCAGATCGTAAAGATGGTCGTCGCGCCACAGCCTTTCATGGCTGGCGGGATACGGCAGCATGACCTTGCGATTGTAATTGCGGTCGGAACTGTCGTCGCACCACCCCCAGACCGGTCTGATGGCCCTGACTGGCAGCCCTGTTGCCGGGCGGGCGATACGATCGGGCCGATAAAGCACACAGAGTAACCGGAAACGCCCTCTCGGCGTTCCTCCGTCGCCTTCGCGCTTGATCGCACGCCGTCCTGCCCTGCCGAGCGCACAGGGAAGCAACATGCAGCCTATCTTGAGCCGGCCAACCGTGCCAGACGGGGAAAGTCCACTCACGATCAAGTGATGGTTGCGACGTCTGTTGGCTGTAATAGACAGTATGTCCATCCCGAAATGAGTTGTGGCGTCTTGGCACCTATGCGCGGGATGGTAGAATTGACCGGGACATCATGCGGCTGCAAGTGCAGGAGACGACAAACATGAGCGCTGCTCGAAAGATCCTCATCGTGGACGATGACGACGATCTCCGGGAGTCGCTCCGTGAGCAACTCGCGCTGTACGACGAATTCGAGCTGGATTCCGCAGCCACCGCAGGCAAGGGCCTCGAAGCGGTCAAGACGGGGCACTTCGACCTGCTGATCCTCGACGTGAACCTGCCGGATATGGACGGCCGCGAGCTGTGCAAGCAGCTCCGCAAGTCCGGCTTCAAGTCGCCCATCATCATGCTGACGGGCAATGTCTCCGATGCGGACATGATCCTTGGACTAGATGCAGGGGCGAACGACTACGTATCGAAGCCGTTCAAGATCGCAGTGCTCCTCGCCCGCATTCGCGCCCAGTTGCGCCAGCACGAGCAGAGCGAGGATGCCGTCTTCACGATCGGTCCTTTCACGTTCAAACCGGCGGCCAAGCAGCTCGTCGACGAGAAGGGCGGCAAGATCCGGCTGACCGAAAAGGAATCCTCGATTCTCAAGTACCTCTATCGCGCCGACATGAAGGTCGTATCGCGGGAGACACTGCTGCACGAAGTCTGGGGATACAATGCAGGCGTTACGACACACACGCTTGAGACGCACATCTATCGTCTGCGCCAGAAGATCGAGAAAGATCCATCGGCCGCGATTCTGCTCGTCACCGAAGCCGGGGGCTACAAGCTGGTCCCCTGACGCCCGTAGCCCGTAGGGCGGAATAGCCCATTGGCGTATTCCGCCGCGACCTCGGCATTTCTCTCAGCGGAATACGCTTCGCTATTCCGCCCTACATCGCACCAGCACGGCCCCCACTTATCCCCACATGTGCACGGCCATGCAGCACCGTGTGGACCCTTGCCCCCGAATCGTCCGACCAACGTCCCTGGAACTCGTCGGGCTGAAGATGTGCAGTGGGGCTTACCATGTCGATGGACGCAGTATCGGCGCATCTCGTGCGCCTCGAGATCTTTCACGGGCTGAAGCCACTGCAGATCACGGAGATCGCGCGCCACGCAGAGCGCGTCGTCTATAAGTCTGGGCAGGTGCTGATCGAAGACGGTCAGGCCGGCGATTGCGCAATCATCGTCGTCGGTGGAGAGGCGGTGCGAACCAAGGCGCCGATGGGCCGCGCCGAGGAAGAAGAGCCGATCGAGCCGGGCTCCATGCTCGGTGAGATGTCGATGCTGATCGAGACCGACTATTCATCGACGGTCGTCGCCCGCTCCGCCGTGCGGGCGTTGCGGATTACTCGCGATGCCATGCTGACGATGATGCTCGAAGACCCTTCGCTCGCCGAGCACCTCGTCGCGAAGGTCGCGCGTCGTCTGCACAACATCGCTGCCGAGTTGCGAAAGATCGACGTCGTTCTAGCCGCGGCCTCGACGCCGGATAGTGGCGAGGAAGCGTCGGATGCAAGTCATACACAAGTAGCCGGGCATGTGGCAGGCGCTACTGCCTCCCACTGACGGCACCGGCCCAGGCGATCGTCCTATCTTGTGGAACGCCATGCCAGTCCGCCATTTCCGCGGCGTCGGGGGGGGGGAATTGGCGATGCCGCCGGTTGCAATTCCCCGTGCGGCGGGTAATCTTAGGGGGCTAAGACCAGTTTTCGCGAGCTAAGCGATGCGCCGCTGTCGAGCGCCGTCGACGCAGGGAGAGCCGCCCATGTTTTTGAAGAACGCCTGGTATGTCGCCGCCAACGATCATGAGGTCGGGCGCAAGCCGCTGGGCCGCGTTTTCCTGAACGAGCCTGTGGTGATGTACCGAAAGGAAGACGGGACGGTCGTCGCCTTGGAAGACCGCTGCATGCACCGGCATCTCCCCTTGTCGATGGGCAAGCTCGACGGCGACAAGCTGCAGTGTCACTATCACGGCCTCCAGTACGACGGCACGGGCAAGTGTGTGCGCATTCCCGGCCAGGACATGGTTCCACCGACCGCGAAGATCCGTTCATATCCCGTGGTCGAGCGGTATCACTGGGTTTGGATCTGGATGGGCGATCCGGCGCTCGCCGATCCCGCCAAGATCGTCGACTATCACTGGCTCGACGATGAGAACTGGGGCGCTCGCACGTCTTATCTCCATGTGAAGTCGAACTGGCAGCTGATCGTCGACAACCTGCTTGACCTCACCCATCTCGCTTTTGTGCACGAAACCACCATCGGCAACTCGGCCCTCGTCGACAACGCAAGCGTCAAGGTCACGCGCGGCCCCGAGGAAGTCCTGGTCACGCGCTGGATCATCAACTCGCCGGCGCCCCCCACGTTCGTAAAGGCTGGCGGCTTCACCGAGCCCGTCGACCGCTGGCAGATCATCGACTGGCGTCCGCCCGCGTTCATTCGATTGGACGTCGGCGCCACCCCTACTGGAACGGGCGCGCCTGAAGGCAAGCGGGTCGGCGGCATCGAGATGCGCAACCTGAATGCCGTCACGCCCGAGACGGAAAACACCTGCCACTATTTCTGGGGTCAGGCGCACAGTTGGGACGTCAAGAACGGTAAGCTGAGCGACATGCTGCTCAGCCAGATCCAATTGGCGTTCCTGGAGGACGTCGCGGTGTTCGAGGCGCAGCAACGAAACCTCGATATGATCAAGAACCCGCCGCAGCTCGACATCAATGCCGACACCGGCGTGATCCAGGCACGCCGCATCATCGATCGCCTCCGCGCCGACGAGCAGGCAGCGATGCAGCGTCCCCAGGCTGCCGAGTAGGCGCCCGAGTATGGCAGAAGAGCACGGCTGGCAGCGGGTGGCAGCGCTTGCTGATTTGGCGCCCGACCAGCCGCACGGCGCCAAGTATGGCGAGCGTGAAATCGTCCTTGCTTCGCATGCCGGCCAGGTGTTCGCGCTGGCTGGAATCTGTCCGCACGCCTACGCGCTGATGTGCGACGGCTTCATGAACGGCTCCGAGATCGAATGCCCGCTGCACGCAGCAGCCTTCGACATCCGCACCGGCAAATGCCTCGTCGGCCCTGTCGGGACCGCCGACCTCGCCACGTACGAGGTGAAGGTCGAAGCCGGTGAGATTTGGGTTCGCCGTAATGCAGGTGAGTGAAGCGTAGACCGCCGTTTTCCGCGGCGCTTGATGACGACTTCGCTTCTGTCATCTCTGCGCAGATATCTTCCACAAGACGTCATGGCCGCGAAGGCGACGATCCACGGCTCATCGAAACTGATTGTGGTTGAAAGTTTCACCTGAAATTTCGGCGGCAATGGATCTGCGTGTCGTGAACGGCCGCCTGCGCGGCCGTGACGGCGTCACTTGTGGCTGAAACACCCGGGCGCAAGCCTCGTCGCTGCCTTCGACTTGCCGGAGAATCGCGCGATTGAAGCCACCGTATCGCGGCGGGGATGCAACTCGACGCTTGCCGCCGGTGGCTGACAGCGAGGGTCTCGACATGGCACCGCGACTGCTTTCCAAATCGAAGCTCATCGCGTGGCGGCAGTGCCCGCGCCGCCTCTGGCTCGAAGTGCACAAGGCCGAGCTGCGCGAGGATTCCGCTGGCTCCGAAGCGCGCATGGAAGCCGGCAATGAACTCGGCCGTCTCGCACGCCGCCTCTACGATCCCGAGAGCAAAGGCGAAACCATCGATTTTCAGCAGATCGGCTTCGGCCCAGCACTCGATCGCAGCAAGGCCGTGCTCGTCGAGGCCAAACCGGTGTTCGAGGCGGGTTATGCCGCCAACGGTGCTCTCGCCTTCGCCGACGTCATGCTGCCTGTTGCCAAAAGCGGCAAGCCATCCTGGCGCATGGTCGAGGTGAAGTCGTCGACCAGCGTCAAGGACTACCACCGCGACGACGTGTCGATCCAAGCCTACATCGCACGCAAGGCCGGCGTGCCGCTCGAAGGGATCGCCGTCGCCCATATCGATCGCGACTTCGTCTATCGCGGTGGCAACGACTACACGGGCCTTCTCGCCGAAGAGGACCTGACAGCCGACACGCAAGCACTCGCGCCGGAAGTCGAGCAGTGGATCGGTGAAGCGCACAAAGTCGCTGCCCTCTCGTCCGAACCCACGACAATCCGCACCGGCGGCCACTGCAGCGAGCCGTTTGCATGCGGCTTCTACGACCACTGCATCGCAAGCGAGCCGCAGCCCGAGATGCCCGTCGACTGGTTGCCACGCCTGCAGAAGAAGGACGTGAAGGACTTCATCGAGACCAAGTCGATCACCGATCTGCGCGAGGTCCCGGACGAATACCTCAACGAGATCCAGCTCCGCGTGAAGCGGGCGACGGTCACCGGCAAGACGTTCTTCGATGCACCCGGTGCCACTCGCGAGCTGAAGAACCACGGCCTGCCGGCCTGCTTCCTCGACTTCGAGACCGTTCAGTTCACGATCCCCGTCTGGAAAGATACCCGTCCCTATCAGCAGTTGCCGTTCCAGTTCAGCCTTCACAAACTCGGCGTGGATGGAAAGCTGAGCCACACCGAGTTTCTCGATCTCAGCGGCGTCGATCCGTGCGAGGCGTTTGCGACGGCACTCATCGACAAGTGCGACGGCCGCGGACCCGTGTTCGTCTACAATGCGCAGTTCGAGTCTGGCCGCATCAACGAGCTGGGCGAGCGCTTCCCGAAGCTCGCCGGCGCGCTCTCTGCCATCGCCGGCCGCATCGTCGACGTTCTGCCCGTCGCCCGGCGCTATTATTACCACCCCGGGCAGCACGGGAGCTGGAGCATCAAGGCAGTGCTGCCGAGCATGGTGCCCGAACTCGACTACGGCGCCCTGTCGGGGATCAAGGACGGCACGATGGCGTCTGCCGGCTTCCTCGAAGCGATCCGGCCCGAGACCACGCCCGAGCGCCGCGAGGAGATCCGCAGCCAGCTTCTCGAGTATTGCTGGCTCGACACCTACGCGCTCGTTCGCGTTTGGGCCCATCTTGCCGGACATGGCGAGATCAGGATGTAATGTCCCCTCCGCTCGGCTCTACGGGACCAATTGTGCCAGAGCACTCTCGAAGGAGGATAGCGCATGTGCCGCGAGATCGGTGCCCACCTTATCGGGAGTGTCGCGCTGCCTGACGCCGAGACGGTCTTTCGTCGCGTCGCCGCGGAGCTGGGGCCTTACCTGAAACGCATTCCCGATGGCGAGACCGGCGAGCGCGGTCGGTGGATCTGGTGGCAGCGCAAGATGCTTCTCGAGCATCCGGATATGGAGATCGACAGAGCCGCCGCGCCGTTGCGACTGACGCAGTGGGACGGTGCGCTCATCCGCGAGACAGAGCTGGTGCGGTTCAAGCTAGGCGTCGATGCAGCGATGACCCGGTTCGAAACCGGCTATGCGCCTTCGGCGATTGCGTCCTATGAAATTTTCAAAAGGCTGCGCGCGGAAAACGTGATCCCTCCTCACGTCAAATTCCAGGTGTGTCTGCCTACGCCGTTCGCCTCCGCGTTCATGTACGTCGCGCCAGCCTCGATACCCGCTTATCTGCCGGCATACGAGCGCGGGCTCTTGCAGGCTCTCTCCGAGATCTGTGCCGCGATCCCGTCGGCGGATCTATCGATCCAATGGGACGTCTGCCAGGAGGTGCTCGTTTGGGAGAACTACTTCCCATGGCGACCGGATGAATATCAGGGCGAGATCCTCGCTGAACTGGCCCGCCTCGGCAACGCTGTGCCTGCCGGTGTCGAAATGGGCTACCATCTCTGCTACGGCACGCCGAACGACGAGCATCTCGTGATGCCGCGCGACCTGGGCAATTGCGTCGTGATCACAAGCGGCGTTATCGCGCGGCTGAACCGATCGCTCGACTATCTGCATCTGCCGGTCCCGAAGAACTGCACTGACGACAAGTATTTTGCCCCGCTGGACGGTCTGCACTTGGCGCCGACGACGCAATTCTACCTCGGCCTCATCCATTACGATGACCACGCAGGAGACCGCGCACGCATCGCGGCGGCCAAGCGCCATTGGCAGCGCTTCGGTGTTTCGACCGAATGCGGCTGGGGCCGTTCGGAGCCCGCGCGGGTGCCAGGCCTATTGCGGTCGCATAGGCTCGCGCTCGAAGCCTGAAGGCATCGTCAATCGATCAGTTCAGACCCGATCAAGGCACCTGTTCCATCTGGAACAGTGGCGTTTCTGCGTGTGCCCTAGACATTGGCCCACAGTGCTTGTCCAGGAAATCCAATTCGGACATGCAGCCCAAGCAGCGACCATCGCAACACGGGAGAGTGTCATGGCCGACGTCTTCATCAGCTATTCGAAAACTCATGCAGCAGTCACACGCCGCCTGGCTGAGGAACTCGAGCGATTGAAACTCACAGTGTGGTGGGACACCGAACTCGTCGCCGGCGAATCCTATCGCCAGCGCATCCAAGACGAGATCGCAACAGCTCGTGCGGCGATCGTGATTTGGACGCCAGACTCTGTTGCGTCGGAATTCGTGATCTCGGAAGCATCACGGGCGCACGCAAAGCGCAAGCTGATCCAGGTGCGCACTGCGGATGTCCGGTAGTGCCCCAACACGTGGTGTAAGCCCACAGGCATGATCCGGAGCGCCGCGGCTCGGATTGTCAGGCGGCCGGGATTGCCGGCGGCCTGACGGTGGCATCATCGCAGAAGCCGGCCATCGTTTCCAGGCTCATGTAGCGGCGCG
>CANJPN010000035.1 GCA_947475855.1 Bradyrhizobiaceae bacterium | reverse complement strand
TTGTCTTGGATGAGCTCGACGATGTACTCGCCCTTAACATCGACCACGAGTTCTTGCCCGAGCGGACGCGCTTTGGTGCCAGCTTCGAATTTCCCAAGGTGCTGCGAGCAGTCGGAGCGGTCCTTGTAAAGCGTGAAGGGGCGGATGGTCGGAATCTCGTGGTCGGGTCGACGAGTTTCCAGCGTGGCACTTTGATACGCCCGAAAACAACCGCAGCCCTCTCCCTGACAGCCAGGGATGACCTCCGGCGCCGCGGCAGCGGCTGACGTGGAGATCATCAGCCAGATCATGAAAACCGGGGATGTCTTCATGCACGATCTCCGTCGTTCTGATGCCTTAACGAATTGAATTCGCACCCAACAGCATCTGAAGGTCGATTCGACCTGGCTGGCAATCGCCCCATTGGGCACTCGATAAGCACCTGATGTCTGATCATCCGTGACTTAGGTCGACCGCTCAAGTGCACGGGCCCATCGCGTCGACGCTGTCGTCCCGCCCAGCCGCTGTCAGCCCACCGCTTGCATGCAGCACGGCGACCGGCCATAAGCGCGCCATCCAACTACGCCCCTCCACAAGGACGAACGACGATGCCTTTCTCACCGCGCGTTTTCTCCGGCATGCAGCCGACCGGCAACCTGCATCTGGGCAACTATCTCGGCGCGCTCCAGCGCTGGGTCGAGATGCAGAACACGCACGAGTGCATTTATTGCATCGTCGACATGCACGCGATCACGGTCTGGCAGAACCCGGGCGAGCTGCGCCAGGCGATCCGCGACGTGACGGCTGCCTACATCGCCGCCGGCCTCGACACCAAGAAGAGCATCATCTTCAACCAGAGCCAGGTCGCGGCGCATGCCGAACTCGGCTGGATCTTCTCGTGCGTCGCCCGCCTCGGCTGGCTCGACCGCATGACCCAGTTCAAGGAGAAGGCGGGCAAGGACAAGGAGCGCGCGTCGGTCGGCCTCTACGCCTATCCCGCGCTGATGGCCGCCGATATCCTCGCCTACAAGGCGACGCACGTCCCCGTCGGCGAGGACCAGAAGCAGCATCTGGAGCTGACCCGCGACATCGCGCAGAAGTTCAACAACGACTACGCCGACGCGATCAAGGCCGCGGGCATCACTGACGGCCAGTTCTTCCCGCAGCCCGAGCCCGTGATCCAGGGCCCGGCGACGCGCGTCATGAGCCTGCGCGACGGCACCAAGAAGATGTCGAAGTCCGACGTCTCCGATCTCTCGCGTATCAACATGACCGACGACGCCGACACCATCGCCCGCAAGATCCAGAAGGCGAAGACGGATACCGAGCCACTGCCGGGCGAGGAGGCTGGTCTGGCCGCGCGTGCCGAAGCCGACAACCTCGTCGGTATCTATGCGGCGCTCGCCGGCACCACCAAGGCAGATGTTCTCCGCGAGTTCGGCGGCAGCCAGTTCTCCGGCTTCAAGAAGGGATTGGCGGAACTGGCGGTGTCCAAGATCTCGCCGATGACCGCGGAGATGCGCCGTCTCACGGCCGATCCCGCGGAGATAGACCGCATCCTCGCCGACGGCAGCCGCCGCGCTGCCGCCATCGCGACGCCGATCATGAATCAGGTGAAGGACATCGTCGGCTTCATCCGGGGGTGATGAGGTTCACTCGAACCGGGTGGAACAGCGCGGCGTAATCCGCCTCGTCTCCTTCTGCGAGCAAGTCATTCGAGGCGAATTCTCCGCGAAACAATGGGCTCGACGCCCTGCGAAATCCGCCGATGGAATACATTCATCCGGTGGCGCGTTCGCGCGATCTTGTTGGGCCGCCCCGGCACGTATATTGATGCAGGCAATGAGCATCGATGCCGGGAGGAAGCCATGACCTCCCCACGCAATTGCGCGTCGGCCATAGCGTGCGGCGGGCTGGCGATCGCGATAGCCACCGTCACGCCGTCATTCGCCCAGGAAGACCCCGCGGCGTTCTACGCCGGCAAGCAGGTGCGCATCGTGGTCGGAATTGGAGTAGGCTCCGGCTATGACCTCACCGCGCGGCTCGTCGCGCGCCATATCGGCAAGCACATTCCCGGTAAGCCCGACGTCATCGTCAACAATCAGCCGGGCGCCGGCAGCATCACGATGAGCAACGCGCTTTACGCATCTGGCCCGCGTGATGGCACAGTGATCGGCGCACCCTTCAACGGCATGCCGACGGTTCCACTGCTGCAACCGGATCAGTCCCGCTTCGATCCAACCAAGTTGGGCTGGGTCGGCAGCGCCAACAGGCCGGTGCAGGCAACCTACGTTTGGCATGCGGCGCCGATCAAAAGCATGGCCGACATCCTGAGCCGAGAGTTCGTCGTGGGCAGCCAGGCGCCCGGGTCCTCGCAGCACGACTATCCCGCAGCCGCCAACGTTCTGTTCGGCGCGAAGTTCAAGGTCATCAACGGCTACGAAGCGACACCAAAGATCCACCTCGCGATGGAGCGCGGCGAGGTTATGGGGGCAGGTGCTACGAGTTGGTCGACCGTCAAGGCGTTGACCGGCGATTGGCGCAAGGACGGCAAGATCACGGTGATCTCGCAGTGGGGCTTCCGCAAGCATCCCGACTTGATGGACGTGCCGACCTGGTCGGATCTCGCCACGACCGATATTCAGAAGCAGGCCATGAAGCTTCTTCTGGCGCGTCTCGAGTTCGGCATCCCCTATTTCACGCCGCCAGAGGTTCCCCCCGCGCGCCTGACCGCCTTGCGCCGCGCCTTCGACGAGACGATGAAGGATCAGGCCTTCCTCGGCGAGGCCGAAAAGATGAAACTCGAAGTCGATCCGATGTCGGGCGAGGACGTGCAGAAGCTGGTCGCCGAGGTCGCAGCCACGCCGCCCGAGGTCGCCAAACTCGTGCGCGACGCGATCGCCGTGAAATGAGTTGGAGTTCCAAGGGTGGGGTCAGACCCGGCGGGTCTGACCCCACCTAGACCACAATTCGGATCGGCTTCCCATCGAGCCACGCCACGACGTTCTCGACGGTATCCTCGTAGAACGCTCGCAGCGACTCCTCCACCACGTAGCCCAGATGCGGCGTGAGCACCGCGTTGGGCAGCGCACGTACGGGATGGTCCCAAGCCAATGGCTCATTCCAGAACACGTCGAGCCCAGCGCCGGCAATGCGGCGTCCGGCGAGTGCGCTCATCAGCGCGGCTTCATCGATCAGCGGCCCGCGCGCGGTGTTGACGATGAACGCGGTCGGCTTCATCGCCGCCAACTCGGCAGCGCCGACGATCCCGCGCGAACGATCGCCGAGCACCAGATGCAGGGATACATAATCGCTACTGGCGAACAGCTCGTGCTTGGGGACGAGGCGGGCGCCCGCCGCATCCGCCTGCCCGGCCGTCATGTTCGGGCTCCACGCGACGACATCCATACCGAATGCACGGGCGAGTTCGGCGACACGCCGCCCGACACGGCCGAGCCCGACGACGCCGAGCGTCCGGCCGAACAGCGTGGTGCCGACCGTCGTCTGCCAGGCGCCCGCGCGCATCCCGCCATGCTCGTGCGCGATCGAGCGGGCGAGCGCCAGCATCAATCCGAGCGTCAGCTCCGGCGTTCCCTGCCCCTGCCCGCTGCCGGGCCGGTTCGCGGAGTGGCACACGACGATGCCGCGCTCACGCGCGGCTTGCAGATCGAGTGTGCGGTGCTCGGCACCAGTGATGGTGACGAGCTTGAGTTGAGGAAGCCGTTCGATCAGCGCGCGCGGCATCGCGGTCCGCTCGCGCAGGTGGCACAGCACGTCGTAGGGGGCGAGCACGTCGGCCGCCTCGTCCGGAACAGCGAGGGCGCGGTCGATAACGTCGACGCGGCAGCGACCATCCAGCGGCGACCAATCCGCCATCTGGAGCGCGACGCTGGCATAGTCATCGAGGATCGCGAGACGGAGCATGGGCTGCAATCTCGCGCTGTTGAACTTACTCGGCTGCAGCCGCCCGCGCGCCATGTGCGCCCTTGTTTGCGAGCAAGTCCAGTTCCTCGCGGATTACGCGCGCGGCTTTGGCGAGCTGCTCGCGGCTGTGCTCCGAGGTGATGAAGAAGCGGACGCGATCGGACTTCAGCGGCACCGCCGGGTAGATGATCGGGAGTGCGTTGACACCGCGGCGGAAGATCTGATGGGTAAGGCGGATTGCCAGCACGGCGTCGCCTACGATGACGGGCACAACCGCGAAGCCTTCCGACGAGCCGGTGTCAAGACCGAGTGCCTTGCACTGCTCGAGAAAGTACTTGCCGTTGTCCTGCAACTTTTTCACGCGATCCGGCATCTGCTCGATCAGCTCGAGAGATTTGAGCGCTGCGGCAGCCGAGGCTGCCGGAAGGCCGACCGAGTAGACGAAGCCGGGCGACTGGAACTTCAGCACCTCGATCAGCTCGCGCTTGCCACAGACGTAGCCGCCGCACGACGACAGCGTCTTGGATAGTGTGCCCATCCAGATGTCGATTTCGCGTGGATCGATGCCGCAATGCTCGGCGATGCCGTGGCCGGTTTCGCCTAGTACGCCGATCCCGTGTGCTTCGTCGACCATGAGCCACGCGCCATGTCGGCGCTTGACCTCGACGAACTTCGCCAGATCGGGAACGTCCCCGTCCATCGAGTACAGACCCTCGATCAGCACGAGCGCGAACTTGTGGTTCTCGCGGTGCTCGGCGAGCTTACGATCGAGGTCTTCGGGATCGTTGTGCTTGAAGGCCACCAGCTTGGCGCCGGACAGCTTGCCGCCGGTCTGCGCCGAGTTGTGGATGAACTCGTCGTGGAAGATCAAATCCTTGGGGCCGATGATCGTCGAGATCGCCGATACGTTGGTAGCGTGGCCGCTCACGTAGATCAGAGCGTCCTCTGTCTCGTAGAAGCGGGCGAGGGCCGCTTCGAGTTCACCGTGCAGGGGACGCTCACCTGCAACGAGGCGGCTCGCCGACACCGAAGTGCCGAACTGCTCGATCGCTTCAGCCGCGGCTGCGCCAACCTCCGGGTGCTGGTTCAGGCCTAGATAATCGTAAGATGCGAAGTTGATATACTGTTGGCCGTCGATCTGGGCTTCGGCGCCGGATCGTTGCTCGTGCACCTGGAAGAACGGGTCCTTGAGCTTGAACAGCTTCTGGTACTCGCGATACTTCGAGATGGAGCGATAGGCCGGCAGCTCGGCGAAGTCGGGCGTGCGGCGCCCGTCGGGACCGTGAGTGGGAAGCGGCCGCGACTGGTACCACCGCTTGACGGCGGAGATCGCAACCTTCGAGATCGTCGATATCGACCGGGTCGGAACGAGCTCGTCCCCATCATCACGCCGTAACGCCATTGAACTCTGATGCCTCGCGCCTGTGCGGCTCTCCTGGTCGAACTTGCCGCATTTGCCTCAAATCGAGGGTGTCGGCCGAAGTCGTAGGATGTCCGTACTGCCAAAACGTTTAAGAGAGTACCTCTAAGCCCCTCGCACAGCTTATCTTTGCTTTGCTAAGCAGATGCTAGGAGCCACTATGTCGCGCAACTCTTACCGCCCTGATTTCACAGTGATAACCGGAGCCAGTGCCGGACTGGGCGCGGCTCTTGCCAGAGCGTATGCCTCCCCCGGTCATCGGCTTGGCCTCATAGGGCGGTCCGAGTCTCGACTAGTCTCCGTAGCCGACGAATGTCGTAAAGCGGGAGCTAGAGTGAAGTTTATGGTTACTGACGTAACCGACGCGGAGGCCGTAAGAAAGTGCATTTTGGAGTGGGATCGCGAGCATCCCATCGACCTCGTGATAGCCAATGCCGGGGTGTTCGACGGGCATGGTCCGGACGGCCAGATGGAGCGCATGGACGAGATCGACGTCCAGGTTCGCATCAACCTCCTCGGGCTCATGGCGACCGTCAACGCAGCACTCCCTCATTTTCGCGAGCGACGCAAGGGCACGATCGCACTCGTCGGCTCGCTGGCAGCGCTCCAGCCGCTGGCCGACGCGCCGGGCTACAGCGCAAGTAAAGCCGGTGCCATGGCCTACGGTGAGGCGCTGCAGGAGTACCTGCATGACGAAGGCGTGCGCATCGCGCTCATCTATCCGGGACATATCGAAACGGCGCAGGTGGCGGGGCATGTCGGCGCGTTGCCCCATCTCACGACGCCGGAGGCTGCGGCAGCGCTCATCAAGCGCCGGCTCGACCGCGGTCACACGGTGATCGCGTTCCCTTGGCAGTTGGTCTGGTTGATCCGCGCCGGGCGGCTGCTGCCGTGGCGATGGCGCGCGCTGGCCGGCCGTGGCTTCCGCTTCCACCTGCGCAAGTAGCTTGGCCTTATCGCACCCTGCCTTGATTTCGCCGGGTATTGGCCGCCACTGTTCCTGCATGAGGGAGGTGGGCGACTGGCTGGAGGCACGCGGCCATGAATGCTCCCACGCGAATTGCAACGAAATTCGAACCGGCGCGAACGGCGAGAGCCGGCGCACATAGTGGCCCCTCCTGGGAGTTGCTGCCGGACGAACCGATCGATCCGGACCGCGGGGGCGGCTCGGGTCGCAAACTTGGCAGGCTCGCCCTGGTGGGCTGCGTCTGCCTGGGCGGCGCATGGGCGGTGTGGGGCGAGCCCTCGCGCTGGCGCGAATGGCTCCCGGAAGGCGCCGTCGAGCAGATGTCGGCGCTGCTGAGCCGAACGACGGCACGTCCCGAAGCGCGACCGGCGGCGTCTCCGCAAGCAGAGCCGGCCGCTAACCGTGTCGCTGCCGAAGCGTCAGCGGCGGACGAGCAGCCCGCGCTCGAACTCAGAGCCGACGCGACATTGCAACCGGCGGAGCCGTCGCTGGGCGGCAAGCCCAACGTCCTGAACAAATCTTCCGACGCCGCGGCCCGGACATCGCCGCCAGCCTCCGCCGCATCGATCGGCACCGCCTACGCCGCACCCGATACCGGCGCCGATCCACTCGCCAGGCGCGCATCGACGGCGGGTCTCCATCCCGACATCTCACGCGTTCTCTTGCAGCGCCTGTCGGACGCGGACTTCAAGAATGCGGGCGCCGCGATCCAGAAGGCCGTCGCCGAAACCGCCGACGACGCGGTTCTCGTCTGGCCGAAGCAGCGCAAGCCCGAACTCGCGCTGTTCCAGGTCTACTTCGTGCCTGGCGCCGCGCCCGACTGCCGGCGCTACGTCGTCACCGTCACCAAGGATGCCTGGAGCACGACGGCACTTCCCATGGAGCGCTGCGGGGTGAAGCCGCCGCGCGCCAAGAGCGGCTGAGGCCTAGCCCCCCCTACATCACGTTCCCGACCGCATCGCCGGCCGCAGCGTCCGTATAGAACTCCGGCTTCATCCGGCTCTCGACGCCTTCCGCTGCGAGACGCTCCGCGAATTCCTTGCGCAGGTGCGGATCCTCGTCACAGTAGGGGATCGCGCTGCCGCCCTTCTTGAGATCGATCGCGCCATAGTCCATCAACTGCTCGCCGGGACGCCCTGCGCGACGCGAGCGCTGGTTGTTCGGCCCATGCCACGCCGACACGCGCAACGCTTCTTTCGAGATGCCGAAGTGCTGGTGGAACCATTCGCCGCTCATCGGCGCCGCCGAGACGAGACCGATCGGCTCGTAGTCCTGCCGCATCACCTTGTCCGCGAACCCGCCTTCCCAGGGCTTCTGCCCGAGCACGGCCGGCCACGTGTAGGTATAGCCCTTGCCTTTTACGCACACGAGGACGGCGGCGCTCTCGTGCTTGTGCGCTTTCGAATAGCGCCCCGTCTCGTGCTGGCCGATCCACAGGTAGAACCGGTTACCGCCCATGTTCGGCTCGACGCGCCGGTAGCCGGGGGAGCGGCGGTTGTCGAGCGGCAGTTCGCAATTGATGATGTCGGGGATGAAGTTCGTGCGCCGCATCGCGAGCCCGCGGATGGGATCGGGCAGGATGTCCTCGTTGTTCTTGAAGTAGTCGTCCGCACCGGCGTAGCGGTCCTTGAACACGTACGGGCAATTGAAGATGAAATCGACGTTGTCGTAGAGGTTCATGACGTTGGGCGCGGTCGTGCCGCACAACAGCAGCGCGGGCGACGAAGTCGCGTTGACGAACCGGTGGTAGGCGTTGAGCGGCACTGTGAACAGCGAACCGCGCTGCCATTCGAACGTCTGCTTCTTGACCTGGCCTTCCTGCCAGACCTCGGTCGAGCCGCGACCTTCGACGACGAATACGTTCTTCTCGTAGATGTGCCGATCGATGTTCAGCGCGCCGCGAGCGGGCACCTCGATCACGTACATCCCCCATAGGCCTTCCGTGCCGAAAAGCTGGATGTAAGACCCCTTGCCGCCGAGCCGCTTCCAAGGCGTCATCGGCAGGTCCTGCACCCGGCGGACGCCGATGTTGCGGTAGCAGGGCACGCCCTCGGCCTCCATGAACCGGTCGTAGGGCATCGGCGCACGCTTGAACTTGCCGAGACCTGCGTTCTCGCCGGCCTTCGGCTCGTGCCAGTGTGAGCCGGGATCGTCATGTGCCATCGGATGTCTCCAGTCGTGCGATTTCGGGTGCTGGCCACGGGCCGCGCACCAGCCGCTTTAATCAGTTTTCACGGTCGCTGCCAACGGCCCGCATGCCTTGACCGTCGGCGCCCTTGGACATGATAAGAACCACCGTCGTGCGCGAATAGACCGAGCTTGAACCAACAAAGGCCATATGCCCTCAGCTATTGAAACCATCAGCGATAAATCGGCGTTCCTCGATGCGCTGCGCGTCAGCTTGGCCGAAGGGACGTTTCTCAAGCTGACGCTGGGCAAGTACCGGGGCAACGGCGAGCCGGCGAAGTGCGTCGCCACGAGAGTAATGTTGAAAGACGTCCCGCATGTGCGTTTGGTCGTCAGCAGCGGCCGGCAAACCAAGACGGAGAACGACTTGCCCGCTGCCGCGATCGAGCGGCTGTCAGGCATGATCGGGGGCGAATACCTCAGCGCAGTACTGTTCACCGCGCGAGAGGACATCACACTTGCCTTCAGCAAAAAGCGCATCGCGCGCCTCACGCGCGGCAAGCCGACGCTCACCACGGCGCCGCCGACGGAACACGATCGCCGCAAGGATTATCTGGTCGACGCGAACGCGCCGTATCTCGCGCATCTCGGCGTCACGCACGGCGACGGCGAGGTGAAGCCGTCGATGTATGCGAAGTTCCGCCAGATCTGCCGCTTCGTCGAGATCCTCGATCAGTTGATCGCGGCCTCGCACCTGAAGGACACCCGCGCGCCCCGCATCGTCGATGTCGGCTCGGGCAAGGGCTATCTCACCTTCGCCCTGCACGAGCATATGACGAATGCTCTCGGCAAGACGCCGACGACCCGTGGGATCGAGTCGAATGGAGCACTTGCCGGTAAATGCAATGCGATCGCCGCTGCCTGCGCACACCAGGGGCTGACATTCGAAGCGGTCCTCGCCGAAAACCATGCGCCTGGCTCCATCGATATTCTGATCGCGCTGCATGCCTGCGATACCGCGACCGACGACGCAATTCACATGGGTCTAACCAGCGGCGCTGAAATCATCGTGTGTGCGCCGTGCTGCCAGCACGAGATTGCGCCGCAATTGGAGACACGCGAAACCCCGCTCGCCGGCCTCCTGAAGTACGGCCTCCTGAAGCAGCGCCAGGCCGACCTGTTCACGGATGCCGCCCGCGCGCTGCTGTTGGAGGCGCAGGGCTATGAGGTTCGGATGATCGAGTTCGTCTCCACCGAGCACACGGCGAAGAACCTGATGATCGCAGCCGTGCGCTCAGGTCGCGTCGATCGCAAGGCGGCAGCGGAGCAATACGATAAGCTGGCCGCGCTCGCCGGCTTCGACCACCAGCGATTGAAGGAGGCGCTGGGCGGCTGACCTTGGGGCGCTCTCCGCTGGATGTAACCGATTGAGCCGAGCGGTCCCGTGGGTTGGGTCAAGGCCACTCCTGACTACCCCGTCAACTTCGCTAGCGCCTCGCTCCCTCGTCATCCCGGTGCTCGTCACCGGGATCCAGTACAGCCAGATCGCCAAAGTTCCAGTAAGCGGCAAGCGGGGTCCCGGGGACGAGCCCCGGGACGACTTCATTGTTTTAAACTGACGACGGAGACCGAAGGGTACTCAGGAGGCAACTTGGACCATTGCGACCGGACAAAGTTTTTGCGTCCCCGGACGCACGTGCCGACCGACAGGTCGGAGCGTGAGAGCCGGGGCCTTTCCACTTCATAAGTGGAAAGATCCCGGATAGCCTCGCTGCACTCGGCTTCCGGGAACGCACCTTCTGTTTATGTTGTCGCGTATGGGCTACTGACCGCGACGCGACCTCTTCCCGCTTGCAGCGCAACGTTGGGTCGCGCTTCGCTTGACCCAACCTGCGTAGAAATCACTCTGAGCTTCACGCGACACCCACAACGAGCACGCACCGATGCCCACCGATACCACCTCGCCTTCGACGCCACCACGCCCCCTCGCCGGCATTCGTGTCGTCGAGTTCACGCACATGATCATGGGGCCCGCGTGCGGCATGGTGCTGGCGGACCTCGGTGCCGACGTGATCAAGGTCGAGCCGATCGCGGGCGACAACACGCGCCGGTTGCTGGGCGCTGGGGCGGGGTTCTTCGCTGGCTTCAACCGCAACAAGAAGAGCCTGGCTCTCGACATCAAGAGCCCGCGCGGCCGTGAGATCGCGTTGAAGCTCGCAGCGCGCGCCGACGCGTTTCTCGAAAACTTCAAGCCCGGCGCGATGGACCGCCTAGGCCTGGGCTACGAAGCGCTGAAGAAGCTCAATCCACGCCTGATCTACGTCTCGCACAAAGGCTTCCTCACGGGCCCTTACGAGCATCGCACCGCGCTTGACGAGGTCGTGCAGATGATGGGCGGTCTCGCCTACATGACGGGACCCGAGGGCCGGCCGCTTCGCGCGGGCTCCAGCGTCAACGACATCATGGGCGGCATGTTCGGCGCGATCGGTGTGCTGGCGGCATTGACCGAGCGCGACCATCCCACCCACGGAACGGGGCGCGGACGCCTCATCGAAAGCGCGCTGTTCGAAAACAACATCCTGCTGGTCGCGCAGCACATGCTGCAGTTCGCCGTCACCGGCAAAGCGGCAAACCCCATGCCGAACCGCATCTCGCCGTGGGCGATCTACGAGGTCTTCAACGTCAAGAACGACGAGCAGGTTTTCATCGCCGTCGTCTCGGATACGCAGTGGGAGATCTTTTGCAGGGCGTTCGGTTATGACGACTTCGCCGCCGACGAGCGCCTGAAGATCAACAATCAGCGCGTCGTCGCTCGCGAATGGCTGATGCCCGAATTGAAGCGCCGCCTCGCGCAGTTCACCGCCGCCGAGATCGGCCGCCGCTTCGAGGAGTTCGGCCTGCCTTACGCGCCGATCGCCAAGCCGCATGAACTACTCGACGATCCCCACCTCGTCGCGACCGGCGGCTTGGCCCCGATGACCATCCCCATCGATGCATCCCAGATGGGCCGTCCGATCGATACGGTGACGCCGCTGCTACCCCTCGCGATCGACGGCGCCCGCCTCACCATCGACCGCGGCCCGCCCTCGATCGGCCAGCAAGCCGACGAAATCCTCCACGACCTCGGTCTGACCGATACCGACATCGCGACGTTGCGCGCCGATGGCGTGGTGGGTGGCGTGCCCACTCAGTAGCTCGCCGAATGCTCGAAGTTCACGCCTAGACCGGCGCTACCCGAGCCTACCGCCCGCCGCCTCTTCCGTCACGCCCCCCGCCACCGCCGCCCTTCTGCGATGTCGCGGGCTGCCCGATGCTCTTGCCGGCGATCTCGGCAGCGGTCCCTTTCACGGCAACGAGCCCGTCGATCCGAGTGCCGCTCGCGCCGTACCATTCCTTGATCGTCTCGCACATCCGTCGCAGCGCGGCCGGCTCGGCGGTTTTGCCAATGACGGCATTGTAGCTCTGTTCGTACGCCTTCTGGAACTTGTCGCCCGTCGACTTGGCAGTCGCCTCGACCAGCCCGCGCTCTTTCGCAGTGGCTTCCAGACCGCAGTTCTTCCAGGCCCAGTCAACATGCGCGGCGTCCTCGCCCGAGAATGCTTTCTGCGCGGAAGCATTGCCGACTGCGAGCGTCGCCGCGGCCATGATCGAAGCTGCGATTGTCAGTTTCCGAGTCCGGCTTAGATATCGGGACATTGGCGTTCCATTCGACCGGAGGAATTCACCGTCACTTGCACGCGCTGCTGTGCCTGAACTGCATACAATCAAGTGCCCTTGAATAGCTGCCGATCCGGTCGATCACCCAGAACGCCAGCATCATGAATGCGACAAGGAACACGGCAGCCGCCAAATTCTCCAGCATGCGCCGGCGATCGGCCGAACGAAGCTCCTCGCGGCTCGGACGGCGCTGCACCGGCATAGCGTCCAAAGATTTTTCCTCAGGTCGCTCACGGCGCGGAAATGGAATGAGCTCGGCCACCGGAGTGGTTCCTCTCGCCGGTGAAAGGAGGAGTATCGCGCCATCAGCGCCCCTTTGCCAAGGCCTCCCAGATCCGCTGAGGTGTATAGGGCATCTCGACCTGGGTGACGCCCGCGGCTGCCAATGCGTCGTGAACCGCATTGGCGAGCGTGGGCACTGATCCGGTCGCCCCTGCCTCGCCCGCGCCCTTCGCGCCCAGCGGATTGGCGGGCGACGGCACCGGCCGGTCGAGCATTTTGAGATTCGACAGCACTTCGGCCCGCGGCATCGCATAGTCCATGAACGAGCCGGCGAGCAGCTGCCCACTTTCGCGGTCGTACACGAGATCCTCGCACATGACCTGCCCGATGCCTTGCATCAGGCCGCCGAGCATCTGCCCTTCGACGATCTTGTGATTGTAAATCACGCCGCAATCGTCAACGGCTGTGTAGCGCACGATCTCCGTCTTGCCCGTACCCGGATCGATCTCCACTTCCGCGATATGGGCCCCACTCGGAAATGCGGCAGTGACGGCGAGCTTCGTTGTGGTGTCCAACGGATTTGTGGTCGCGCCTGCATGCTTCGCCGCGATATCCGCAAGGCTCACCGCGAGATCGGTGCCCTTCACGACATAACGCCCGTTTGCGAAATCGATGTCTCCGGGGGCTGTCTCGAGCATGTCGCCAGCGAGCTTTCGTCCCTTCTCCACGACCTCGAGCGCGCCCTGATAGAGTGCGGCGCCGTGACTGATGAGAGACCGCGACCCGAACGATCCCGTGCCGGAAAGCTGCGGCCCGAATGGATCTGACGAATGCAGCTTCATCTTGTCGGCGTCGAGCCCCAGCACCTTCGCGACGATGTCGGGATAGACCGTTTCGTAGCCCTGTCCCGAAGGCCCGGCGAGCGAATAGAGCGACAGCGTGCCGTCCGCGCGGAACGTGATCGAGATCTCTTCCGCGCCGACCGAACCCGATGGTTCGATGAACAGCGCGAGGCCAATTCCGCGCAGCCGGTCGCGTGTCATTGCCTCCGCTTTTCGCGCGGCAAAGCCCTTCCAGTCCGCGGCTTCAAGGGCGCTGTCGAGAAGGCCTGCCGGATCGCCGCTGTCATAGGCCGAGCCGGTCGGTGTGGTGTACGGGAATGCAGTCTTGGCAATAAGGTTGCGCCGGCGGATCTCGACGCGGTCGATGCCCGTCACGCGTGCGGCCTCGTCGACCAGCCGTTCCCACAAGTAGGCGACGTTGGGTCGTCCCGCACCACGATAGGGCGCTGACGGCGTCTTGTTCGTCAGCACCAGCTTGTGCCGGCCGTAGATCGCGGGAACCGCATAGACGTTTGTCGCCATCGTCCGCGGCGCGGCGACGGTATTGATCAGCGGTGCGGCGTTCGACGTGTAGGCGCCCATGTCGACGAGCCACTCGACGTTGAGCCCGATGAAGCGGCCGTCTGCATCGAGCGCCAGTTCACCCGACAGCGTCGCGCCTCGACCGTGATGGTCTGAAACGAGAGTTTCCGAGCGCGTGCCAACCCATTTAACTGGTCGGCCCACGGCTTTTGCGGCGAGTACCACTGCGACATTCTCAGGATAGAGTTCGTTGCGAACGCCATAGCCGCCGCCGACGTCGTGAGCATGCACGCGGAACTTCTCCCGCGGCTCGCCGGTCACGAACGCGAGCGCGGTCACCAGATCGCCCATGCCCTGCGTCTGCATATAGACGTCGCACATGCCGCTGCCCGCGTCCCATGTCGCGAGGCACGCTTTCGGCTCCATCGGCACACCGGCGATGCGTTGGGCTTCGACCGAAAGCTTGACCACGCGCGCTGCCTTGGCGAACTGTGCCTCGGTCGCGGCCTTGTTGCCGTACTCGTAGTCGAACACCAGATTGCCCGGCACACTGTCGTGCAGCAAAATCGCGTTTGGCTCCCCTGCGGCCTGAGCCGTCGTCAGCACCGGCAGGTCATCATACTCGATCGCAATGGCTTCCGCCGCTTCGAGCGCATCTGCTTCCGTCTCGGCGACGACAATGGCGACCGGCTCGCCAGCGAACCGCACCCGTTCGTGCGCGAGGCAAGGTCTCTCCGGAATCCTGAGCACGAAGCCGTCGACACCCGGGGGGATCATCATGGCCTGCGGCGTCTTCCATGCCGCAGCGGCAGCGTCCGCGCCCGTCAGCACCTTGAGCACGCCCGGCATCGCGAGTGCTGCGGAAATGTCGACCGACACGATCCGCGCATGCGCCCGGTCCGAACGCAGGAACGCGGCGTGGGTCTGGCCGGGCAGATCCCAGTCGGCGGTAAAGCGGCCTTGTCCTGTCACCAGCCGCCTGTCCTCGCGACGGCCTTTGAAGGGTGCGCTCATGGTGCTCTCGTCTCGCTATGTCATCGAATGTCGGTAGGTTCTGTTGGCTGCTGATTGGGCCGACCCACAGCGTCTTGTCAATCGCCCCGCAGCAACCGCGCGCTCATGTGGTTCTGCAATTTCTCCGCCTTCATTGACAGCCGTCCCCGCCGCTCCCACACTGTCTTACCGCAGACAAGAGCGCTTCAAGCGCCCAAGGACCAGAGAACGCCGACTGCCATGAGGAGACCGGGACATGCCGCCGTGCAAAGCCCACCGCCGTGCGCGCAGGCTCGCAAGTGCTCTTGCAGGCGTCGTCGCACTTGCTTCACCCTCTGTGGCTCAGCAGTGGCCGACCCGCCCCATAACCCTCGTCGTACCGTATGTGCCTGGCGGCGCCACGGATGTGCTGGGCCGCATATACGCAGAGCGTCTCGGTCCATTGCTCGGCCAACCGGTCGTCGTCGACAATAAGCCTGGCGGCGGCACGACGATCGCTGCAAGCATGGTGGCCAAAGCCGCACCCGATGGACACACCATTCTCATCGTCGCTAGCCCGACGTTCACAAATGCCGCGGCGCTCAACAAGGATCTATCTTACGATCCGATCAGGGACTTCAATGCCGTTGCTTTGCTTGGTACGCAGTCTTTTCTACTGTGCATCAATTCCAGCCTGGCGCCCAATTCTCTGGCTGAGTTCGTCGCTTACGCCAAGGCAAACCCAGGTAAGCTCAACTACGGGTCACCCGGATTGGGCTCGCCTCATCATCTCGGCATGGAGCAGTTCAAAGCATTGACCGGGATCGACATGGTGCATGTGCCCTACCGCGGCGGGGGCCAACTCGTGCAGGATGTTCTCGCCGGCATCGTCCCGGTGATGTTCGGCAGTTGGGTGATCGCCGGCCAGCATATCAAAGCTGGCAAGCTCAAGGGTCTCGCCAACTCTGCCAAGCGCCCGATCACGCAGGCACCACACGTGCCGTCGATTGCTTCACTCGGTCATCCGGACTTCGATGTCGAAGCTTGGTTCGGGCTCGCCGCGCCAGCCGGCACGCCACTTCCGGTGCTCGAGCGGTTGAACCGCGAAGTGCAGGTTGTTGCAGCCAGAGAAGAGCTGAGGCAGCGGATGCAGGCGGTTGGCTACGATCCGCCACCGGCAGACACCGTGGGCCAGTTCGCCGAGCGCCTCAAAAGTGATAGCGCCCGGTGGGGCAAAATAATCCAGGATGCCGGAATCAAGCCTGAATAGGCCGATTGTTCCTTTATCCCGTTCGCAAGCGACAAACGAGTACTCGGAGTTCCAAAATGAAAAATACACTCGACGGCGGCGAAGCCATTATGCAAGGCCTCCGCAGCCTTGGTCTCGATTACATCTTTTCCTCGCCCGGCTCCGAGTGGGGATCGGTATGGGAAGCTCTGGCGCGCCAGACCGTCACCAAGGCGAAGGGCCCGACATACCTTTCTTGCTGGCACGAGACGCTCGCCGTCGACATGGCCATCGGCTACACCATGGCGACTGGCCGCATGCAGGCGGTTATCCTCCATGCCGGCGTCGGCTTGTTGCAAGGCTCGGTCGCCATCCACGCCGCTCATATCCAGAACATCCCGATGATCATCATGTCGGGCGAGTCGCTGACGTACGGAGAGCGGCAAGGCTTCGATCCGGGCCAGCAGTGGTATCAGAACCTCTCGGTGGTCGGCGGCCCGCAACGGCTGGTCGAGCCTTACACCAAGTGGGCAAGCCAAGCGCCGAGTGTCGAGACGCTGTATGCGAGCGTCGTCCGCTGTGGACAGCTCGCCGAGCGCGCGCCGATGGGGCCCGTCTATCTCAACGTGCCGATCGAGACGCAGCTCGCAGCTTGGACACCGCCGGCTGAGTTCCGCATGGCGACACCGGCTGTGCCGCCGCGCGCTCCCGTCTCCGATATCGAGACAGTGGCAACTCTGCTTGCCAAAGCCAAGAACCCGGTGATCATCACGGAAGCTGGCGGCCGTCAGCCCGAATGCTATGCAGCCCTCGTCGAACTCGCCGAGACGCTCGCCATCCCCGTCGTCGAGACGCCCTCGTCGATCTTCTCGAGCTTCCCGAAGGACCACGAACTCCATCAGGGCCCAAGTCTGAAACCGTTTTTCGACACCGCCGACGTGATCCTCGTCGTGCGTTCTCGTGTCCCCTGGTACCCTGCCAACGTCAGGCCGAAGAACGCCAAGGTCGTCGTCATCGACGAGACCCCCTATCGCGTGCAGATGGTCTACCAGAACCTCGACGCGGACCACGTGCTCGAAGGCGACGTTACCTTTTCACTTCAGACGCTGACCTCCGCGGTTGCCGCCGCGAAAGTGCCCGCCAAGACCGTCAAGGAGCGCCGCGCGATACACGCCAAGTCGCACGCCAAGCTCGACGAGGCGCGCCTTGCCGCTGTGGCTGCAGCCAAGGGCAAATCGCCGATCGACCCGGTTTGGCTTTGTGCCGCGCTCGGCGAGGCATTGCCGAAGGACACCGTCTACGTCGACGAGACGATCACGCATCGCGGCGCGGTGGAGTCTCACTTGCGCAACCAGGGACCGGGCAGCTTCCTCAAGGTGCGCGGTGGCCTCGGGCAGTGCCTTGGCCACGCCATCGGCGCCAAGCTCGCGCACAAGGACCGGCCCGTAGTCGCAATGGTCGGTGATGGTACGTTCCTCTATAACCCGATCACGCAAGGTTTGGGATATGCAGCTCAGGCTGGCCTGCCTATCATCGTCGTGGTGTTCAATAACAACCAGTATCTTGCGATGAAGCAGAACCATCTCGACTACTATCCCGACGGCGTCGCCAAACAGCACAACCTGTTCTACGGCGCACCCGTCGGCGGACCTGACTACGCGACCCTGGGCGCGCCGTTCGGCGGCTGGGGCCGCCGCGTCGAAGATCCCGCCGAATTGATTCCGGCTATCCGCGAAGCCTACGCCGCGACGAAGGACGGCCGCACCGCGATCCTCAATGTCGTGCTGAATCGCTAAATTCTGCCCCATGTGCGCCGGCTCGCCCGGCGCCCAACACCACGCCGAGGGGGAGGGACACAAACCGCGAACTCCTGGGATTCAATGCATCAACACTTCGCGTCCGACAACAACGCCGGCATGTGTCCGGAGGCGCTCGCCGCGCTGGTCGAGGCCAATGCGCAACCTCATGCTCCAGCCTACGGCGACGATTCCTGGACGGAGCGGGCCCGCGCCGCTGTCCGCAATCTGTTGGAGGCGCCGGACGCCACGGTGCACTTCGTCTTCAACGGTACCGCCGCCAACGCGATTGCGTTGGCCCATCTCTGCCGCCCCTACAATTCAATCATCGCGCATGCATCGTCTCACATCGCAACAGACGAAGCCGGCGCGCCCGGTTATTTCACCGGCGGCGCGTGGTTGCGCGTGGCGGACGGCGAACACGCCAAGCTCACGCCAATCGACATCGAGCGCCTGACCGCGGGCGGTCGCGGCGTCCACAGCACGAGACCGCGCGTGGTTTCCATCACGCAGTCGACTGAGCACGGCACCGTCTATACTCCCGATGAGCTTGCGAAACTCGCTGCGGCGGCACGGAATGCGGGGCTGCTGGTTCATATGGATGGCGCTCGGCTCGCAAATGCCGTGGCGCATCTGGCCTGCCCTGCCGCCGACGTGACGTGGAAAGCAGGGGTAGATGTGCTCTGTCTCGGGGGCGTCAAGAACGGCCTCGGCGTCGGCGAAGCGCTGGTCATTTTTGATGGTCAACTCGGCGCGGAAGTCGAATGGCGCATTAAGCAAGCGGGGCACCTCAACTCGAAGATGCGCCTTGTCACGGCCCCGTGGGCGAGACTGATCGAAAGCGGTGCCTGGCATGCCAATGCCCGCCACGCCAACGCCATGGCCGGCCGATTGGCGCGCCATATCACGGAAATGGGGGGAATTCCGATCATGTCGCCGGTCGAGGCGAACGCCGTATTCGTCGACATCCCCGTTGCCGTTCAGCGTGCCGTGCGCGAGCGCGGCTGGCGCTTCTACACCTTCGCAGGCGAGACAGTCTGCCGGCTCATGTGCGCTTGGGACACGACGGTCGAAAGCGTAGACATGTTTGCTGCCGACCTGAAATCGGCCATCGTACTCGCCACTTGAACCGCCCAGGTGACCCACACCCCCAAGCCAGCATTCTGGAGCGGGGTCCATCAACCCGCTCAGAAATCCAAAACCTGTCACCTGAGGGACTTGCAATCTACACTAGCTTGCGCCATACAGCAGGCCTCGCTGGCGCCTAGCCATCGGGACAGTCGTGCTGCGACTATAGATCTTGGAATGCGGGTGTAGCTCAGGGGTAGAGCATCACGTTGCCAACGTGAGGGTCGAGGGTTCAAATCCCTTCGCCCGCTCCAGGTCTCTTTGCGGTCGGGCCACGATCGCTTGATTTTTCACGATCCGAGTGACTGTCAGAGCTGGCGGCTTGCTGTGCTGTCCACGCAACATAGTTGCAGTGTTCGTTGACACAGAGTTTCGTCCACGTTACGCGACTTGTGCTGATGATTTGACCATTACGAGAATTTAGCGCACTGAATTTGCCAAATATTTTAGCGCCGACAGAATGGGCGCGCCGCGTCTATTCCACACTTCGGGATATGTCATCTTCCCGCTTGAGCCCTAAGTCGAACAGCTCTTGCCGTGTATCAGAAACTTGACGAGCTCGTTTGTGCAGCCCGGCTTCCGGCTGTTTTCGAGGGTTCCCAGGGAGCGTTGATATAAAGGCCGTGCAATGGAGTATGGTGATCTCAAGAGCCTCCTGGGTGGGAGCGCAGCCGACCATCTGGAGGATGCCGTGTTGAAGGCGCTGGCCGATGCCCGCACGCCGGAGGCACGCGAGGCTCTATCGCGGTTGCTAGCTTGTTTGACCGCCGCCGTTGCCTATCGAGCTACTTCAACGCCCGATATAGCCGATCGCTGCCTGTCGGATTTTTCACATGCATTTGCGATACTGAGCCGCGAA
>CANJPN010000034.1 GCA_947475855.1 Bradyrhizobiaceae bacterium | reverse complement strand
TCGACGATGACGGGCAGATAGCCCGAATCCGCCGCCAGATGCCCGATGCGAAGGTTCCGCGCCCGGAAGAATTCCGGTTGATCGCTGCGCGCCACGCCGAACACCACGCGCGAAATCTTCGCCTGGAAAATGGCTGCCGCACACATCAGGCATGGCTCGTTGGTGCAATAGATCGTGCAGTCGCTGAGCACGTTGCAGTGCAACGCCTTGCACGCGTCGTTCACAGCGTGCATTTCCGCATGCGCCAGCACGGTCTGCTCGGCGCTCTCCCGGCAGCGATTCCTGGCGACCACGCCAGCCGGCGACACCACGACGGCGCCGATCGGCAACTCGCCGCTCGCCTTGGCGAGGCGCGCCTCCTCGATCGCGAGCCGCATGTAGGTCAGGTCGATGTCCATGCCCACTCTATAGCAGGACGTGGCAAACAATTGGTTGTCTGGAAGCAGCGTAGGAAGACGGTTCGACATCCCTCACCGCGATTGGTTGCAGATCCTCTGGCTGTCCGGCAGGCAGCGACGCTGCCCGCACTTCAGGGCTATCATGGGGCGCGCCTACTTCGCCTTCGCGATGAAGCTGCCGTTGAACGTCGTTGCGAGATCGACCTTCACGTCCGCCATTTCAGGCTCGAGCGCTTTGAGCATCGCGAAGACGCTCTCCATGCCTTCCTTCGGCACCACGCCGGTCCGCGACCAGCTTTCCTTGGATGAGGCCACGGCGCGCAGATAAAGCGGCTTGTCGTTGAGATGAAACTCGACCGGCACCGCGTCCGCGATGTTCTCCGGCGTTGCAGTCTCGAGCCACTTCAAAGCCTTGTAGAACGCGTTGGCCAAGAGCTGCGTCGTCACGGGGTTCTTCGCGATGAAGTCACCCTTGGTGTAGAGCACCGCCGCCGGATTGGAGCCGCCGAACAGCGCTCGCGTACCAGCTTCCGTCCGCGTATCGATCATCGTCACGATGTCGCCATCGGCTTCGAGCTTCGCGATGACCGGATCGAGATGCGAAATCGCGTCGATCTCACCCTTCTTCATGGCAGCGACACCGCTGGCCCCGCTACCAACGCCGATGAACGAGGCATCGCCCGGTTTTAGCCCCGCCTTCACCATCGCGAATTGCACCATCAAGTGCGTCGACGAACCCGGCGCTGTCACGCCGATTTTCTTGCCCTTCAGACCCGCCGCGGTCTTGATCTCGCCGGCAAGCGACTTCCTGACCCCGATCACGATTGCCGGAAATCGCCCCAACTCGACGAGCGCCCGGACATCCTGTCCCTTCGCTTGCATCCGGATCGTGTGCTCGTAAGCGCCGGTCACGACATCGACAGAGCCGCCGATCAGCGACTGCAACGCCTTTGCGCCGCCGCCGTGATCCGTAATCCGGACATCGAGCCCCTGATCCTTGAAATACCCGCGCCGCTCCGCGATCGTCAGCGGCAGGTAGTAAAGCAGCCCCTTACCACCGACGCCGAGCTCGATGCTCTTCTTTTCTGGCGTCTGCGCCTTCGCAACCTCCACGAGCCCAGGCAGAGCAATTCCGGTCGACAATGCCGCCGCCACAGCAATCAAAGTCCGTCTTTTCATCTCGCATCTCCCTCGATTGCCGCACATTCCAATTTCCGATTTCTGACTTCTGATTTCCGACTACGTCGCACTTTGCACGGTCTGCGGACGCCACGCCAGAAGACGGTTTTCGACGACCGTCACGATGCCGTCGATCAACAGCACGAAAGCCGTCAGCACGAACATGCCCGCGAACACGCCCGTCACGTCGAACACGCCTTCCGCCTGCTGGATGAGATAGCCCAGTCCCGCCGCCGCCCCGAGGTACTCGCCGACGACGGCACCCACGACCGCAAAACCGACTGATGTATGCAGCGACGAGAAGACCCACGACAATGCGGACGGAATGAACACATGCCGCAGAAGTTGCCGCTCCGTCATGCCGAGCATCCGTGCATTGGCGAGCACGGTCTGGCTCACCTCCCGCACCCCCTGGAACACGTTGAAAAACACGATGAAGAACACGAGCGTGAAACCCAGCGCCACTTTCGACCAGATGCCGAGCCCGAGCCACAACGCGAAAATCGGCGCCAACACGACGCGCGGCAATGCGTTCGCTCCCTTGATGTAGGGGTCGAACACATCCGCCAACAGCGGCCGCCGTGCGAGCCAGAACCCACACACTACGCCCGCGATGGTCCCGATGACGAAAGCCAGCACCGACTCGAGCAGCGTGATCCCGAGATGGTGCCAGATCGTGCCTTCGCTGAACCACTTCACGATGCGCCAGAACACATCGAGCGGCGTAGAGAAGAAGAACTGGATATCCTTCGGCCTGCCAAACAAGCTCGTCGTCGTAGCGAAGTGCCAGAAGCCGATGCCCACCACGGCCACCATCAACTGCAGGAAACGCAGCAAGAGCTGATTTTGCACGCGCGACGTCTCCAATTCGGCATCCGACATAGGTTGGGTCAAGGACCGCATCAATTGCGGTTCGCGCCCCAGCACTTTCCTGTACCTGCGAAAATATGGGCCGCGCTACGCTCGACCCAAACTACGCCATCAAATCACGGCTTGCCGAACAAGCCGACGATACCCGCAGCCCCCTTCGTCTTACCGGCCAGCTTGGCGAAGAGTTCGTCCCGCGAAAGTCCGGGAGGCAATTCCTTCGCATCGAGATCCGTCGCGATCAGCGTGAACGTGTAGTGGTGATAGCCTGTCTTGGGGGGAGTGCATGGGCCGAAATAGTAGGTCGTACCTACAGTACTTTTGCCGCCGATGAACTTCGGTCCGTCCTTGCTGACCTCACCTTCGGCAAACCCCGTCACGTCACCGGGTATGCCGTAGGCCACCCAATGGATCACGCCGAGCCCACCGCGCCCCTCCGGATCGACCATCACCAGCGCGAAGCTCTTCGTGCCCGCAGGTACATTGGTCCACGACAACTCCGGCGAAACGTTCTCGCCCACGCAATTCGGATTGGCCTTATTGTTGCCGGCATGCTTCGCCGCTAACAATTCGCCATCCTTGAAGTTCTTTGACGTAATCGTGAAAGATTGGGCATCCGCCGTGGTGCCGCCGGCAAACAGCATGGTTGAGAACGTAGCGACAGCCACGAGTGTGGCCGCAAATCCGGATCTGAGCACGAGCTTCCTCCTGAACTTCTTTTCCTCTTAGTCACATCGATTTGTAGGCTGCAAGCAAGGCCACCGCAACATGGGGAGCGGTTCGGAGCCCATGGCATTCACCCGGCCCCTACCATGTCGCCCTGGCTGTAACCCTTGAGCACTTCCGCCTTGAGCGCTGTCCAGATCTCCCGATGTATCCTGTGGAACTCCGGCTCGAGCTTTATCTCGGAGATATCCCGCGGCCGTGTGAGATTGATCGGATAGTCGCCTATGATACTTGCGGCAGGCCCTGCCGACATGATCACCACACGATCGGCGAGCGCGATGGCCTCTTCCAGATCATGTGTCACGAACATCACGGCCTTACGGTCGTCCTGCCAGAGCTTGAGCAGCAGATCCCCCATGATGAGACGCGTCTGGGCGTCCAGCGGGCCAAACGGCTCGTCCATCAGCAGGATCCTCGGATTGCGAATGAGAACCTGCGCCAGCCCCACGCGCTTCCTCTGCCCGCCCGACAGCATATGCGGATGTCGGTGAGAGAACGCGCCAAGCCCCACCCGCCCGAGCCATGCCTGCGCCCGCTGAAGCGCTTCGTCTCTCGACGTGCCGGCGATCTCGAGAGCGACCGCAACGTTGTCGATCGCCGTCTTCCACGGCATCAGCGAATCCTGCTGGAACAGGTATCCCGCTTGAATATTGAGACCGGCAAGCCGCGCGCCGAAAATTCGTGCATGACCGGTCGACGGTTTGATCAGCCCCGCAGCGACATTGAGCAACGTGGACTTGCCGCAACCGGTCGGCCCCACGATTGCGACGAACTCGCCTGCCGCAACGTCGAGCTTGGTTTCCGCAACCGCCGCATATGTCGAACCCTTGGCGAGCTTGAACGTGATGGAAACACCGTCGAGCTCAACGGCCGGAGCCTGCGAGGCCGCGGTTCCAGTTGCTGCCATCGCCGAACTCATGTCTTCTCCTGAATTTGCGTTGACGGGCATCACTTGCCCAACGCGTCGATCGAACCGCGAACGGTTGCCAGGATATCCGGAGACACGCTCGAAAGCGCAGCCAGCACCGCCGTCCCCTTCTCCGCAGACACCGGATCATAAGGCAGACCCGTCGTCTTGATGGCGTGCTCCACGAGACCCGGATCCGCCATCGCGGCTGCATAACCATTACGCAATGCCGCGAGTGCGGCCGGCGGCGTTCCTGGTGGCGCGAACATCGCGAACGCGAGATCGCCGAACTGCTGGATCAGCCAGTTGAAGGCCTCCCACTCCGGCCCTGCCGGCAATCTGCCGTGGATCTCACGATAAAGATCCGGAAACGCAGGCATCTCCGTAATGTATTTGTTGCGCTGGTAGTTGCCCTGCTTATCGATCGTCACGAGATAGTTGAGCGCGATACCCTCGCCGGATTTGATGAACGCCGCACTTCTAGTGCGAAGCGAGCTGATCGAAGTGTTCTGCATCTGCACCTCTCCCCGCTGCATCGCGAGAAAGATGTCCTGGCCGCCGCGATACCCCGTGATGAACTTGTGCTTCACCCCGAGCACGTCGAGCGTCAATTTCGCGAGCAAGCCCGAGATATCCGTATTGTTGTAGGCACCAACCGCGATGCCTTGGGCCTTCATTAGATCGGCCGGCTTCTTCATGCCTCCGGGCGCGGCGTCTGAACGGGCATAGTTCGTGCGCGTATCCCCGATGCCGCCGATGAACTCGAGCTGATCGTAGCGGACACGCAGCCCCTGGTTGCCCAGTGCTTGGGCCAGCGGATCCAGGTTCTGGAAGTTGAGCGACAAACCATCCTTCGCCGCCTTCTCCCCGATATAGTTCGTCGCGACAAGACCGCCCGCACCCAGCATATTGCTGACGATGAAGTTCGGATGGCCCTCGATATGCTTGGTGAGATAGGAGACGAAAGTCCGCGCCATCGTATCGACGGTGCCGCCAGCGTTCACACCAACGATGATCGTCACCGTCTTGCCCGCGTAGAACGTCCCTTGTTGGGCCGTTGCCGCCGCAGACGCCATCCCGAATGCCAGCATGCCGATGGCGAAACGCAACACGATCGCACTTGCGCAAGCAGTCACCACGGCAACCTCCCGCCTCATCTGTTTACGCTCAAGGCTTCTTTGCGGCCTCTCTGCCCGTAGCATAGACTTCCTCATACTGCTTCCAGTCCTCGTAGCCCAGCAAATCGAGGTACGTCTTCATGCTGGCGGCGTGCCGCCCTGCCTGTCCGATGTCACCGGTTTCGCGCATCGTCTTCAGGAAATTCTGCATCCCCGGGATCGCCGCCAGCAGCACGTAGACCGAGAACGACAGGAACCTGAAGCCGAGCTTTTCGGCCATCTTCGCATCGATCGGCGGCACGCTGCCCGAGGGCGTAATGTTGTAGACGAGCGGAACATCGACCACCCGGCCGATGCGCTCAGCCTCCTCGATCGTCCGCGGTCCCTCGACGAAGATCACGTCCGCGCCGACCGCCGCATACCGCTCCGCTCTCCGCAAGGCCTCATCGATCCCGTGCACGGTCAGCGCATCGGTCCGCGCGACGATCGAGAATTCATCGTCACGGCGAGCGTCGAGTGCGGCCTTGAGCTTCATCTCCATCTCTTCGCAGGAGATGACTTCCTTGCCGGCGAACATCGCGCAACGCTTCGGCGTGATCTGGTCCTCGATCATCACGGCAGCGACACCCTGGCGCTCGAACTCCATGATCGTCCGGCGCACGTTGAGGGGATTGCCGTACCCCGTATCGGCGTCCGCGAACACCGGCAGCCCCGACGCGTGCGCGACACGCCCGGCATTCTCCGCATTTTCCGCAAGCGTCAGCAGCCCGATATCGGGAATGCCCAGCCGCATCGCCGAACTCGCGTTGCCTGATGTCATCACGCACTCGTAGCCTTCCGCCGCCACGATCTTCGCCGAGAAAGGATCCCCCACTGCCGGCAGGATGCTGATCGTCTTGCGCGCCATCAACTCGCGGAATCGCGTCGTGGCCTTCTTCGGCTTCATCTTGAGCTCCCCATAGGTTCTTCATGGAGCCTATAGCGCGCCATCTGATCCTGTAATAGGCCAGGGGTAGGAAGACGGAGACCCGCGCATGCTCTACCTGATCTCGACCGCCCACTTGAAGCCCGGCACCCGCGATGCCTGCCTCGCCCCCGCCCGCATCGTCATCGAAGCCTCGCGCAAGGAGCCCGGCTGCATCTCCTACGACCTGCATTTCTCCATCACCGACCCCGACAAGATGGTCTTCGTCGAAGTCTGGAAGGACCGCGCTGCCCTCGATGAGCATTTCACGACGCCCCACTTCAAGGCCTGGCGCGCGGCCATCGCCGGCCACGTCATCTCCCGCAAGCTCGACCTGATCACGCCCGAGAAGGTGGAAGGGCTGTGAAACCCCGGCGGAATACGCTGCGCTATTCCGCCCTAAAATACCTCCGCCCTACGAATCCTGCGCAATACGCGTCACGCCCTACGACACTGCCAACATCCGCGCCAAATCCCCCACGTCCGCGAGCTTCTCCACCCCCCGCACCGTCTCGATCACACGCGCGGACCCCGCCTTGCCCAGGATCGGCGCCATCAGGTCGTCGCCCTTCGCCACGACCTCGTCCCACGTCATCGGATTGAACGGCGTGCCGCGCACCGCCTTCGCGTGATGCCGCAGCACCGTGCCATTCCGCAGTCGGATCTCCGCAATCCCTTGGCGAGGCGGCACCGCGCCGACAAGACTATCGTCGTGGATCATGACAGTTCGATCCCGCAGCCCCCTCGTGACAGGCTCGTTCATCCGCGCTTCGTCGTGCGCCGAGTGAAACGAAAGCGAGCCGTCGATCAGCGCCACCGCGCACAAGTGCTGGCAGTTCACATCCGGCATCGGTCCATTGTCGACCACGACGGCCGTATCGGACGGCAACCGCAACTCGACGCTGACGATATCCCTGTGATCGAGACCAGGATTGTCCGCGCGAATCGCCTCCACCGCATCGAGCGGCGCCTGGATCGGCGAGCCCACGCACCACTTCTTGATCGCCGCATCCATCAGCGCAGGCCGTTGGCCGAGATCCGCCCACGCCGGCCACGGATCAAAGCCCTTGCCATGCACCTTGAAAAACCCGTGCCGGCCTTCAAGCGCATCCGGCACACCCGTCATGCCGTGCTCGACCATCGTCGCGGTCTGCACACCGTTTCGCGCAGCAGCACCAGAAAAGTCGAAAGCCTTCTCGATGTGATCGGGATCGCGCCGCCAGCACACCATGCCCGACGCCTGCTGCGCGATGTAGGAGAGGAGGTGCACGACCTTGGCCTCGTCGAAGCCGAGCATCACGGCACTCGCCGCCCCCGCGCCGAACAGCCCGCCGACACCGTGCGTCGCACCTCCCTCCGCGAACCGCTTCGTCGCATCGATCGACATCGTCGCGCGCGGGCAGATATCGTAGCCGGCCACCACCGCTGCCAGAAATCGCGCGCCCGAAAGCTTTCGCACCTCGCCCAGCGCCAACGCGGCCGGCACGACAGCGGAGCCCGGATGCGTGATCGACGCGACGTGAAAATCGTCGGTCTCGTCGGCGTGCGCGCTCATCCCGTTGACCAGCGCCGCAGTGAAGATGTCCGCCTTGTAGCGTGCACCCGCGATCGTCGCTTCGGCACGCCCCGCATACTTCTCGCCATAGGACAGCGCGATCTTGCCGGGCTCCAACGCCGATCCCGAGACGATTGCGGTCAGCGTGTCGAGCAGGTGATGCTTCGCCTTCTCCGCGATCTGCGGCGCAAGAGGCTTTCGGCCGACATCTGCCAGATACCGCGCGATCAGGTCGCGTATCGGATTGTGCTCGAGATAGGCCGAGTTGGATGTGGTCATGCGCTTCCTCGCACGGGAGTTGATCGAAGCCGAACAACATTCGATGTGACGAACTGCTGGCGCCTTGCAGGGAACGATTGTCGAACCAGCACGTTATCCTATCTTCCACAACCATGGGTGCGAAGATGGACAGCAAGCAGCAGATGGAACCGGCCGAGGCGTCACCAGATACCTCTCTCGGCGAGCAGGATCGGAAGAACAAAGACAAGAAGGAGCAAGATCGAAAGCTCCACGAGACTTTGAAAGAGTCATTCCCGGCGAGCGATCCGCCATCCACGGGTCAAACGACCGGTCGCGAAACGCCCAAGAGCCGGATCGACAAGCCAGCCGCGCCTGTCGTGCCACCCGACGTCCAGCCGAAGCATCACCGCAGGTGACCACGAGTCCCAACAGCCAATCCCGTCAAGCCATGTAGAATCCGCCGTTCATGTGAACGGTCTGCCCCGTCAGATAACCGAGCCCGTCACCCGCCACGGCGACGACGGCGCTACCGATATCTGCGGGCGCAGCCGGACGGCCCAGCGCTATCCGATCCATCTGGTAGTGCGCGCGGCGTTCCGCGGCACGCTTCGGATCGTCGCCCGGCGCCTCGACGAGGCCCGGTGACACCATGTTGACCGTGATGCCCTTCGGCCCGAGCTCGACGGCGAGCGCACGCGTCAGCCTTGACAGTCCAGCTTTAGCTGCGACCACATGCGCGTGCGCATCCGCGCCGGTAAACGCCGTCGCTCCGCCGATGTTGATGATCCGCCCTTTGCCATGCTTGGCGAGATGAGGGATCGCGGCGCGCGTCAAGAAGAACGAACCGTCGAGAATGACGCCGATCACTTCACGCCATTCCTCATCCGTGATCTCGCCCACCGCGCGCTTCGCACGCACCGCCGCATTGTTGACCAGGATATCGAGCCGCCCGAACTTGTCGACCGCCGTCGCCACGAGCCGCTCCGCATCCTGCCGCTTCGATACGTCCGCGAGCACCGCGACGCCGCGACCGCCTGCCTTCTCGATCGCCTTCACCGCCTCGTCCGCTTGAGCCTGATTGCTCCGCGCATTGACGACGACTGCCGCCCCTGCGCGAGCCAGTGATTCCGCGATCTCGCGCCCGATCCGGCGGCCGCTCCCCGTCACGATCGCCACCCGCCCCGCCAACGGCTTTTCGCTGCTCATCACTTACCCTCTGAATATATTACTCATGTCATCTTCGACCGCAGCGAACCTCCGGCGAGAAAGCGTCGGAGATCCAGCACAATGTGCGTGCTCACCGCGCCCCTTGCAACGCCTCCTTGATCCTTAGTGCGACCTCAGGCTTCACCGCCAGCGTCTGCTGCACGAGCTGCTGAAGTTCGACGCCCGCCATCGGCTGGAACTCGGCATTCGCCTTGTCGATGTCGGCCTTGAGCTCGGGATCGCGCATCGCTGCGTCGAACGCTGCGCGAAGCTCCGCGACGCGCTCGCCGGGCACGCCCGGCACCGTCATGATCGAGCGCCCCACGTCGGCCCCGCTCATATAGAAATCAAGCAACGCGCGGTCCTCCGGCGTCCGTCCCAACTCCACCGCCGCCGGTACCTCCGGCAATTCGGGCGAGCGCGCACGGGCGTATTGCACCAGAATATTCACCTTCTTTTCCGCAAGCCACGCCTTGCGATTGATCTTCAGCGTGTTCCACGTCGTGCCGGACGCATCGACTTCCCCCTTCTCCATGGCCAGCAGTGCCTCGGTCGAGCCCTTGTAACCTGAGACGATACGGATGTTCAGGCCCGACGCCAACGCCAGCACCCTCGGATAGCTGTCGAGCGCCGAGCCAGGACCGCTGCTGCCGTAGAGCAACTGTTCCGAGCGCGCATCGCCGATCGATCGCACCTTCGCCGTATGCCATGCCACGCTCACCTCGATCGACGGAGCCACGCGCCCGATCCAGGAGAACTCCGCCGACTTGTATTGCACCCCCGCCGCGCCGAGCGCTTCATCCACCGCCGACGTCTGCGACAGCATACCGATCGCCGTGCCGTCTTTCGGCGCGATCCGGTAGAGATAGTTCGCAGCCGTCAAACCGCCGGCCCCCGGCATCTGCTGGATGATGATCGTGGGATTGCCTTGCAGATGGCGCCCCAGGTGCCGCCCCACGAGGCGCGAATAGAAGTCGTAGCTGCCGCCCGGCGTGAAACCGGAAATCAAAGTGACGTTGCGTCCCTTGTAGAACCCCTCCCCGCCCACAGCCTGAGCGTGAACAGGACGTGGCGCCATGCCACTTGGCAGCACCACGAAAAGGCAGATGAAGACCAATCGAACCAACGGCATCCATGTTCCCTTCGCCATTGCACATGACGCCTCGCTGGACAGCGCCGGCATCAGCCCCCTACCATTCAAGAAAAGCTAGCATGCCTCAACGGCAGCACATTCGATATCTGGGGAGTTGAGCAGTGCAAAGTACTGACCACCGACGGCTGACCTTCGCGATTGCTGTCATTGCCACGCTCGCTGGCCAAAGCACCGCACGAGCCGACCCTGTCGCCGACTTCTACAAGGGCAAGACGATCACAATTCTAGTGCCGATCGGACCCGGTGGCACCTATGATCTCTATGGTCGCCTCGGCGCTGAGATCATGCAGAAACATCTCCCAGGCAAGCCAATAGCCATAACCCAGCTCATGACCGGTGGCGGCGGCGCGGTATCGACGAACTACATCGCCAATCGCTCGCCCAAGGACGGCACGTCCCTCATCAGCCTGCACGGCAGCGCGCCACAGAACCAAGTACTCGGCGTAACCGGCGTCAGCTACGACCTCGCCCAGTTTCTGATGATCGGCCAATTCTCGCCACTCAACTCTTCGCTGACGGTCTGGCGCGCCACCTCCCCGGCAGTAACCCTCGAAGATGCGAAGAAAAAAGAAGTCGTCCTCGGCTCGACCGGTCAAGGCTCGTACCAGTATCAATTGCCCATCCTGCTCAATCAGTTCGTCGGGACGAAATTCAAAGTCGTGCTCGGCTACCGCGGCATTCCCGAGGAGAACCTCGCCATGGAACGAGGCGAGATCCACGGCCGCGGCGGCACACTCGTGAGCTGGGCCGTGACAGAGGCGAACTGGGTGAAGGAAAACAAGATCGCGCACCTCGTGCAGGTCGGCGCACGCCGCGCTCCTGGCTTCGACGACGTCCCGCTCGCCACGGAACTCGTCAGCTCGCCTGAGCACAAAATCGCCTTCGATCTCGTTTCGGCAGGCTCGCTTATGGGGCGCTCGCTGGCAGGATCGCCCGGCATTCCGCCTGATCGGGCGAAAGCCCTGCGCGACGCCTTCGACAAAGGCATCAAGGATCCCGAGATCATCGCGAAAGCCGCTGAATGGAAGCTCGACCTCGAACCATTCCCGGGCGCCGAACTCGAGGCCATTGTAAAGCGGATCCTGACAACGCCGAAGCCGGTTGTCGACATGGTCAAGAACGCCATTGAGGCGAAGCCGCAGTGACCTCGGAGCTGCCCATTGTTTGATCAGCCGCCGCAAAAATGAAACGAAATTTCAGCGCTGCCAGCCTGTCGGCAAACCACGCGACTTCCCCGTTGGTGAATCGACAAAATTCTGATTAGCATGCCCTCCAACCGAACATGGCTACAAGCAATAGGAGACGGAGCGTGGCAGGCAAGATTCTCGTCAAGGGCGGGCTGGTCTACGATCATGACGGCGACGTGCACAAACCGCTCGCTGCCGACATCCTGATCGAGAACAGCACGATCTCGGCGATTGGCGCCAACCTGCCGCCGCAACAGACGAGCGGCGCGAAAGTTCTCGACGCCAGCCAACATATCGTGATCCCCGGCCTGATCAATGCGCACTATCACTCTCACGATACTTTGTGCCGTGGCTTGTTCGAAGAGTTACCGCTGGAATACTGGCTGCTCTACACGCTTCCCCTTGGCGGCAACCGCAGCAAAGCAGAGGTCCGCCTTCGCACGCTGGTCGGAGCTCTCGAAGCAATGCGCTGCGGAATAACGACCCTGCAGGACATGCTTGGTCTGATCCCTTTCAGCGAAGAAAACATCGATACCGTTCTCGACGCCTATGCCGAGATCGGCGAGCGCGTCGTCTTCTCCCCCATGGTCTCCGACATCCCGGCAGTCGGCATGATCCGCAACAGCAATATGCTCCCCCCCGACATTCAGGAGATGCTCGGCACGAAGACGCTCGGCCCAGCGCGCGAACAGATCGACTTCCTTCACGCCCAGATCCGCCGCCGCCCCGCCGCCGGGACCTTGCATTGGGCTTGCGGACCGTTCGCGCCGCAACGCTCGTCGCCCGAACTTCTCGAAATGTGCGCCGATCTAGCCGAGCGCCACGACTTGCCCGTCTACACGCACGTCTACGAAACGCGCGCGCAAGCACTGATCGCCCGGGAAGCCTATGCAAAATACGGCGGTTCCTTCATGAACTACATGAAGTCGTGCGGCATCCTGAACCGGCGTCTCAACATCGCGCACTCCGTCTGGATCACGCGCGAAGAGATGGACATGATGGCCGCAGCCGACGCCGGCGCGGTTCTCAATCACAATTCCAACCTCAAACTGAAGAGCGGCGTCGCACCGATACTGGACATGCGCGAGGCCGGCATGCGCGTCGGGCTTGGCTGCGACAACTGCTCGGGCAGCGACGTGCAAAACATGTTCCAGTCGATGAAGGCCTACTGCATGCTGGCCGCAGTTAGCGATCCCGCACCCGGCCCGCCGCTCGCCCGCGAAGCCCTTCGCAACGCGACCCTCGGCAGCGCACGCTCGGCCTTGTTGGACGACAGGCTCGGTGCGATCAAGCAGGGCTACAAGGCGGACCTCGTCCTCCTCGACCTCAACGATACGGCCTACCTCCCCTACAACAGCGCCGCGCGGCAGATCGTCTACACAGAGACCGGCCGCGGCATCGATCATGTGATCATCGACGGCCGCGTGGTCATCGAAAACCGCAAAGTCACCACGATCGACGAAGCAGCACTGCGTGACGAGGTTCGCAGCCTGATGAAGAACTTCATTCCGGAGTACGACAGGATCGTGAAGGAGCGCTCAGTGGCGTTGCCGTATCTCCTGCAAGCCCACGAAAGCGTTTGGGCTTCGCCGCTCAAGCTCCACCGCTTTCTTTCTCGCACTCGGTACGATTCCTAACCGCCTTGTAGGGCGGGTTAGCGCGGCACGCACGCGCGTAACCCGCCATGATCTTGCGCCGAGCACAGCGGGTTACGCTTCGCCAACCCGCCCTATATCGCTTCTACGACCTCACGAAATTTCGCCGCCAATCGCGGGTCATCAGGCAACGCGATGCCGAAGTCCTCGACCAGCACCCGCTCCAGTTCGTCCACACACTCGATCGTCCGCTTCTCCGTTGGCCCGTTCACGTGATGCACCGACATCTGGTTGTTTGCCAGCGCCAGCCGCCGCCCGGGCAACGGCCTTGCAGCAACGAGCCTGACGACGAACGGCGAGCGCGGATGCGTCGACATGTAGTAATTGGCCACCTCGTAGTCCGGCGCGATGTGCTCCTCGAGCCCGAACTGATACATCGCACGCCACGTATCGCCGGTCTCCACCTGGAGCACCCAGTCGGCGCCAGCTCGTGACAATCGGACCCGCTCGTGCGGTGTCTGCTGAATCACGTCGGCCTCGAGCCGAAGTGGACCCGTCAAGGTCAAACCACCAAAACCGACATCCGCAACATGCGGCCCCTCCGGCGTCTCCACTTTCATCAGCATGTGATTGCGCGGATGGCGCCCGCCACCGGGAGGCGTCGAGTAAAGCACGCGGGCCGAAAGCCCTTGTACCTCGAACCCCAGTGCCGTCAGCGCCGACCACATCAGGGTGTTGTGCTCATAACAATAGCCGCCGCGTCGCCCGGCCACGAGCTTTGCACCGAGCGTCGGAAGATCTAGCCCGACCGGCCGGCCGAGCCATGGATCGAGGCTATCGAACGCGATCGCCTGGGGATGACGCTCATGCAGCTGACGCAGCACAGGGAGCGTCTGGTCCCGCGGACCTTCGTAGCCAATTCGCTTCAGATAGGCGTCAAGATCGATAGCCATGTTCAATCGTTCCATTGCGGGACAGCCGTTGAGCTGCATTTCAGCAAACAAATCGCCACACCGCCTACACAAGGCCAAGCGTGGGCGATCGGGTAAATGAGCCAGCAACAAATAGTCCTTATTCTGCCGCAATCAAATTAGGAGAGCAGTCATGCTGCGTGCAGTCATTGCCGCCTTTGCGGTGCTCGTCACCTCCTCCATGCTGACGACCAAAGCATCTGCCGGAATTCTTCCCTGCACTGGACAGTCCTTGATCAAGGTGCTGGACGTCTACTACCCCCGTGGCCTCGAAGGCCGCCATGCCATCAAACTGCGGGACCAAAAGGTCCATCTCGGCTACTTGTTCGACGGCTGCTTCAAAGGCGAATGGGTCGGCTTCATCGCGGAAGACAAACCCCATGTCGCCTTGAACGACCAGCAGCTTCGCGCATTGCTCTATGTAACTGGCATGAACGAACTGCCTCCGGTTCCCAGCTATTGGTCTAGCCCGGAGAACTATCGCAAGGGCCTGATGTGGGTGATCCTCGGACTCGTTGTGATAATCGCAGCGGTACTCCAGCAAATGGGCGTTCTCCAGCCCAAGGAAGAAGCCCCCGAACCCCAAGTGAACTTGAAAACTACCGGCGGAAATTCAGCCGAAACAACAGAGGACAGCATCCCGGCATCGTATCGCTCCGCGCTCGTCGCTGTCGAACGCGCAGCCTCCGAACATACGCGCGTAGCAATCGCCGGCACAATCCAGTCGCAACGGCAGCCCCATGGGAGAACTGCCCAGACAGCGCAGTTCGGCAAGCGCTGACACCACCGGACCAAACAAAAAATATGTCCCATCACTCGGTGGTTCCGCCAGAGCGAGCGGGCACCAGCACCCGAACAAATGTCAAAAGCAGCACACGAAGTTCGAAGTTCTCGATATTTGATCCGAAATTGCCTTCCAGTTCTGGCGTAATCCGACCTCCACGTCGTCCCAGAATCAGTGCTGAAGCACTAAGCTCGCTCGCTTGACAATACCGGCCGTTGGCTCGACACATTGCCCCTGTCGGTGCGCGATCCAATGCGCGACCCACGCCACGGGAGGATCCTCATGGAATTCAAGAACTGGCTCGTGGCGACCGCACTCGCCACGATCGCAATTCCGTACGCCATATCCCCGCTCGAAGCAGCGGACTACCGAATGCTGTCGAGCTGGGATCAGAACTATCCGGTTCGCAAGCAATTGGTCGAACCCTTCATCAAAGCCGTGGACGACGCAAGCAAGGGCAGCGTCAAGATCCGCCTGAGTGGACCTGAAACCGTCCCCGCATTCGAGCAGTTGCAGCCGACTGGTTCGGGCGTCTTCCACTTCTTGTTCACTCACGGCGCCTACCATTTTGGCACCTCACCGATCGCAACGGCGGTCGAAGCATTTTCGGGCGGACTGGAAGAGTGGCGCAAAGCCGGAGTCCGCGAAGAACTCGACAAGCACTACAATCAATTCGGCGTCTCGTTGATCGGTCTCGCCGTCTCCACGCCTGGCGGTGGCTACAACATCCTGCTGCGTCAGCCCGTCAAGCCAACCGGCGACCTCCAAGGCTACAAGGTTCGCGGCACACCGACCTACGGCGGCATCTTCAAGATGCTCGGCGCATCACCCGTCGTACTCCCACCTGCCGAGATCTACACCTCGCTCGAGAAGGGCCTCGTCGACGGCGCCGCTTGGCCGACTTTCGGCATGTCATCTTACCGCTGGCACGAAGTTGCGAAGTTCCTGTTGCGCCCGGCTTTCGGCACCACGACGCAACTGTTCTTCGCCAATAAGGCAGCCTGGGACAAGATGCCGGAGGCCGACAAGAAGATCATCTCGGCTGAGCTTGCGAAGCTGGAAAACGAATACACGCGGCTCTACGACAAAATGACGACCGACGAAGAAGCCGAACTCAAGGCCAAGGGCGTCACCGTTGTTCAAATGGGTGACGCACAGAAAGCGAAGCTTGGCGAAGCATGGGCCGACGGGCTGTGGGAACTGACCAGCCAGAAGAACGCGAAGGAGACCGACGCGTTGCGCAAGTTCGGCATCTCGAAGGGCTTAGCGAAATAGGCAGCAGGCAATCTTCGGGCGCCCGATTTTAGTCGGCGCGCCCGAGGCGCCACCCGACCAGGAAACCACGATGACGGAAAAGCCTCCCACGGTTTCCGGTAGCCAAGGCCTGTGTCTCAAACTCGCCAAACTTCATGATGGCCTGACCACCATCTCCTTCCAACTGGCAGTCGCCTGCCTGGGCGTGATCACGGTCGCCTACTGTTACGAGGTCACTGCCCGTTACGCCTTCAACTCGCCGACCGTGTGGGCGAACCCGCTCGTCTCCTACCTTTTGTGCGCAACGATCTTCCTCGCCCTGCCGGAAATGACCCGCACTTCCGAACACATCAGCATCAACATCCTGATCGACGCTTTGTCCCCACAAGTCGCCGCCGCAGTCAACCAGCTCATCCGGCTCATCGGTTGCTTCGCCTGCTTCCTCGGCGCATGGATCACGATGAGCGAAACCGGCGCACAGATCGTTGGCGACATCTGGACGATCTCGTATTTCCCTGTGCCCAAGTGGGCCGTCTCGATCTTCATCCCCTACGGCTTCGTCAGTGCCGCACTCTATTTTTTACGCCAGATCGCCGGAGAGCGGCACACTCCTTCATCGGCAGGTAGCGTATGAGCTGGGTTGTTGCCCTCACGTGCGGCGTCTCGTTGCTGCTGATTCTGCTCGTGATCGGTGTCCCGATCTTTGTCGCGTTCCTGATCCTCAACGTAGCTGGTGTGCTCACGCTATTCGGGTCAGCGGGCTTCGGCATGCTAGCCAACAGCATGTTTACCTCCGCAACGATGAGCGCACTGACCGCGGTGCCCCTTTTCATCGTAATGGGCGAAGTCCTGTTTCGATCCGGCGCCATGGAGGTTCTGCTCGACAGCCTGGACCGCCTCGTCGGCCGCATCCGCGGACGCCAATACGTACTGTGCATTCTGCTATCTGCCATCGTCGGCGCACTTTCGGGCGCGGCCATGGCTGTTGCCGGCCTGCTTGGCCGCTCGTTGTTCCCAACGATGATCCAGCGCGGCTATGACCGGAAGCTCTCCGCCGGCACCATCCTCGCCGGAGCAAGCCTCGATCCCATCATCCCGCCGAGCGTTCTTGCGATCCTGATCGCGACCATCGCACAAATCTCGACCGGAAAGCTGCTGGTCGCGGGTCTCGTTCCCGGCCTCATATTGACTGTCATGTTCCTGATTTATGTCGCCATAAGGATCACGCTTGATCCAACCCTCGCCCCTGCAATCGATGAAGGCAGCACCGCCGCCAAGGGCAGCGCCACAATGGCTTTCATCAAGATGCTTCCTAGCGCGTTCATCTTCTTCCTCGTCATGGGCCTCGTCATGCTCGGCGTTGCCACCCCGACGGAAGCCGCCGCAACCGGTGTCGCGGGGGCAATCATTCTGGCCGCCTGTTACGGCAAACTTTCCTGGCGCATGATCCACGCCGCCCTGACTTCGGGCGTGAAAGTATCCTCGCTTCTACTGGTCGTGATGTGCTGCGCCGTCATGTTCAGCCAGCTTCTCACCTTTACCGGGGCACCACAGGCTCTGGGCGAAATCGTCACGGCGCTGCGCCTTCCGGGATGGCTGATGCTCACCATCATGCTCGCCTTGCCGTTCGTGCTGTTCATGTTCCTGGACCAGATCGCGATCATGCTGGTGCTTGTGCCGATTTATAAGCCGATCCTCACGATTTATAGCTTCGACGAGATCTGGTTCTTCACCCTGTTCTTGATTGTCGCTACAGTTGGCGGCATCTCACCGCCGTTCGGCTACACGCTGTTTGCGTTCAAGAGCGCCGTACCGGAGATGCCAACATCGGAAATATTCAGCGCATCCTGGCCGTTCGTCTGGTTGATCATGCTAGGCTTGGTCTTGATGGCGATCTTCCCGCCTCTCATCACGTGGTTGCCCAATCTCGCCGGCCCCTGAACCATTGCACACGCCTCCAGCAAGCAAGGAACGCCATGGCAAAGCTGACCCGCACGAACCCGCCCGGCGTACATCAGCCGTTCTCGAACTACAGCCACGTCGTGACGGCCGACGAAGCCAAACGCCTCGTCTTCTGTGCAGGCCAGGTGGCGGCCGACACAAACGGCAATGTGCTGCCGCCGGATGATTTCGACGCACAGGCGCGCATGGTGATGGAAAATCTCGGCAAAGCGTTGGCCGCGGGTGGCGCGAAGTTCTCCGACGTTACCAAGGTCACGATCTACATCGTCAACCCGCACGACGTCTCCAAGGCACGCGGCATCCTGTCGACCTACTTCGGCGCGGAGCCACCGGCGAGCACGCTATGCATACTCCGCGGACTTGCCAATCCGAACTTCCTCGTCGAAGTCGAGGCCATTGCCGCGGTTTGATCCACGCATCGGCCTAAGGGCGAATTGCCTTCGACATCCGGTCCACGAGATCCTTCGGCGCGCCGTAGATACCCTTGGCCAATGCGGCAACCTCTTCTCCGCTCTTTGGGTTCACGTCGATCTTCATGCGGTTCGCATCCTCGAGCGCTTCGGGATCTTTCCACGTGGCCATGAATGCCTCGAGAAGCACCTTGAGTTGCGCGGGCGCCGTGCCCGGCGGCGCGATGAACGGCCGCTGGAAAGCCTGCTGTGCCACGATCAGATCGACCACCTTCCGATGATCGGCCGGGATCATCGGCCACATCTCGGGAATACCACGCTTCACCAGATCGGGATGCGGCTCCATGGCCGTCTGCATCAGGAAGTTCGCGAGCTTCTGTCATGGCTCGAACCACTGCGGTCTCAGCGAACGTATGGTTCTGTTCTCTAGCCCGCAGATGCCATCCGCCTCACCACGCTCGACCGCGAGAATGGCGTCGACCGGTCCGGGATTCCAGACACGACAGTGAACTGCGCCCCTGCCAGCGCGCGCAGGAAGTAGGCATAGTCCCACAGCGAGCTGCCGGCCGCAGTGAGAAACACGTCATTGACTTCTCCTGCAGTGCGATTGGTTCAACCCTGCGCCATCGCGCGATAGGCTTCGATCAATCTCGAAAAGTCCGGCGGCTGCTGCTCGTAGGTGACACTGCCGGGAGGCACCTCGAACCACGGTTGCTTGCTCCGCGTCCAGATGTGCCCGGCAAGCCTGATCCAAGACGTATCGTCCAGCGCCCCCGGCCTCATGATTGCCATGGCAGGGCTGTGCTCTGGCAGATGCACCAGACGCGTCCCGCAATCGGGACAAAACACACACTCGACCCTGCGTCCGCTTTCAGACGTCCGCACCCAACTGCGCGGCGTGCCCTGCGTCACCGAAAACGCATCGCGAGGGACCAGCATCGACGTGCCGAACGCGCTGCCCGACAACCTCTGGCACTCCGTGCAATGGCACGCGTAGATCGACGCCGGTGCTGCCGTACACTGGAAGCGAACATTCCGGCACTGACAAGAGCCGGTAAGCGGCAACTTCATCTGCTTGTCTTCCAGGCTGCGAAAGGGTTGAAGCAATCCTACACAGCCTTGGATGCGGAAGCTATGGTGCGCGTCTCTCGGCATTGCCATCCGCGGTTTTCACGATCTTGCCGCGCGGCTGGCTCGTCGCAACATCGATGAGCGCGACAACATCGCCCCGCTTGTCATAGCGGGTGCATCCGTTGGTTGGGGCGAGAGCGCCGGTGGCAACAATTGCAATGGCCACCCGCGATTACATGTCAGTGGCTCCGCGCTTGATCACTGATTTCAGCGGAGCTCGTAGCTTGTCCGGCACAAGGACATTAGTCGGCCGTGAAGTTTCTTCAACCTGCTGATCTCGTTTGCTGATCGAGCGGGAAGTCTGGCTTTGAGTTGCCGGATTTCCACGCTTCCCCGTGGATTTCCTTGCAAATCGTGATGGGGGTTTGCTGCTGTGGCGAACCATGATT
>CANJPN010000033.1 GCA_947475855.1 Bradyrhizobiaceae bacterium | reverse complement strand
GGAACTCTACGAAACAATCGGCTACTACGACTACGAGTCGCTCGACACCTCGATCGCCGCGACGAAGCTGCCGTGACCCGCTTATCCCTTCCGCTGATCGAACCGCCGATCGAACACGCTTTCCGCGATGCGGTTCTTCAGAATTTCGATCGAGCCGCCGGCGATCATCCAGCCGCGTGTCCGCCGAACGCAATACTCGACGAGGCTCTCTTCGCTGAACCCCATACCGCCCATCACTTGCATCGACTCATTGGCGACCTCGAAGCCAGCCGTGTTGCATGCAAGCTTGGCCACCGCCGTATCGTAGGCCGAAGGCAATCCGCCCGCAGCTTCGGCTCCCGCCACCGCCCGATACAGCAGCAACTGAGCCGCATCGAGCTTCACAGCCATTTCAGCAAACTTCCACTGCAGCCCCTGAAACTCGCATAGTTGCCGCCCGAACTGCTTGCGCGTTTTGGCGTACTCCCGCGCAATGTTGAAAGCATGCCGCCCAAGCGCCAACGCTCGCGACGAATTTCCGAGCCGCTCCACGTTGAACCCGGAGATCTGCTTCTTGAAGCCGCCTTCACCGAGCAGCACGTTGCCTTGCCCAATCCGGCAGTTCTCGAAGTGCAACTCAGACCACTCCTCCCCGTTCATGAAGCGCGACGGCTTGCCCACTGTAAAACTCGGAGTACCCTTCTCGACGAGCACCGATCCGATACCGCCAACACCCGGCCCGAAACGCACATAGACGAGAAACACCTTCGCCTCCGGACTATGCGTCGAGAAGATCTTGGTGCCGTTGATCAGCCACCCGTCGCCGTCCTTCGTCGCGCTCGACTTCAGTTCCGTCACCGCAGATCCCGCGTCCGGCTCGGTCATACCCAGACTGATCAGTGACCGGCCCGCCAACAGATCCGGCAGGAACCGCGCCTTCTGCTCGGGTGTCGCGTACTCCTGGAACGTGCGGATCGGCCCGAAATTCCCGGCCTGAACGATGTCGGCCGAACGCGGACAAACCAGCGCCACTTCCTGGATCGCGATCACGGCATCGAGCAGCGTCCCACCTGCACCGCCGTCCGCCTCTGGAAACAGCACACCCAGCAATCCCTGTTCCGCAATCTTGCCCGCGACATCCCAGGGGTAGCCATGCGTATGCGCCCGCGCCAGGGCACCCTCTGCCAGATGCGCGCGCGCGAACTTGGAAACGCTATCCGCGAACGCGCGGGCCTCTTCACTCAACTCAAAATTCATGACACTCCAGATCCAGCAGAAAATTCAAACCGACTTCTCGTCCTCGAGCCGCTTGATGCGAGCGAGCAATTCGGCCGCCTTCACCTTGCCGATCACCGGCTCGGCCAACTCCGAAAACTTTTCATCCAGATCGAGATCCGTGAGCGGCAACTCCGGATCGCCCTTGCGATCAGGCTGGAAATGCACCGCCCGTCGTCCATCGCGGGCCTCGATCGCAACCCGCGCCGCACGCCTGCCCGGGAACCTCGCATCGATCTCCGGATCGACCACGAGGTCGATACGAGTTATCAGATCGCGCGTATCCCGACAGGCCAACCGCTCCGGCATGAACGCCTTCAAACGCGTGCTGCCATGGACCAACCCGGTGGCGACGACATACTTCAGGCTGAAACGCGCCTCCGCTGACGTCGCGGGATGATCGTTCCCCGCCACCTCCAACGCCGGCGCATAAGTTGCAACGTGCACGCGCGCGATGTCGGATGCACGCACCCCGAGCATCCTCTGCACCTCCAGCGCGCCGTCGATCGCCGCGAAGGTGTGACCGCAGCATGCGTGGTTCTTGAACGTCATCTGCGTGATGTTGAACTCGCGCCCCAAAGTCGCGACAGCATTCCCCCAATCCGGCCCAGCGCCCATTGCCCGGCCAAGACCGGCCTCGCCGTCGATGATGTCGAGTGCGCCGGTAACACCCGCGCGCGCCATCTGGGCCGAAGCAACACCCGCTTCAGCCGCCCGCCCGGCATGCAGTGGCTTGGACATCGAATCCGCGCGAAACGCTTGCTGTAGCCCTGCCGCGAACGTTCCACACGTGCCGAGCGCATGCGCGAAACGCCAGGTATCGAGTCCGTAGACGCATGCCGCAGCAGCCGCTGCGCCGAACGTGCCCACCGTCCCCGTGTTGTGCCAGTACTTGTAGTGCGCCCGCCCGAGTGCAGCGCCGATCCTTGTCGAAACCTCGTAGCCGACAGTGACGCCTTTCAGGAACGCAGCTCCGTTTGCGCCGACGTCCTGAGCAGCAGCTAGCGCTGCCGCAATCGTGGGCGCGCCGGGATGATAGATCGCCTCGCGGAAAATATCGTCGACTTCCTCGGCGTGAGCCGCAGAACCGTTGATCAACGCTGCCGTTCGCGCCGTCCCACTCCGCCCCGAGACGAGCCTTGCCGCCCCCCGATCGAGGTCCTCGGCGTAAGCCTTCTCGAGCAACGTCGCTGGCGCAATGACCGACCCAGCCAGCACCGAAGCATACCAATCGATGACAGCCCGCTTGGCATGATGCGCGACCACCGGATCGAGCGGCCGTTGCACGAATGCGGAAGCGAACTCGGCGAAGACTTCCGTGAGCTTCATGTCACGCCACCTCGTGTGTCCAGCAGTAGCAGCCATCTTCCCAGACCAGAACGTGCAGAACCATCCCCCCGACCAGACAGACGCCTTCCGGAACTCCCGCAATTCGTCACACGGCGAACCGCAGGTTCACGAATGCCGGCCCCAACGGGAAATGCGGCGGTGTGAATGCAGCCCTCGCCGCAAGCAGAAACTCCTCGCGGCGAGCTGAGACTACAATCTCTCAAACAATCCCGGCTAGCTCAGCCGCTCACCAATCCAGCCGATCACGAGCCGCCGTCCTCACCCGCTCTGCTCCCCCGCGCAAGGCGCGATAGGCTGAGTGCAATAGCCGGCGGCAGGTTCGAAAGATCGGGCGACGCCGGGGTGGGAGTTCGGCGCGACGGACGTGTTGGTGGCGTTTCAGACGGCCCCGGCTCGGCCGGCGGCGGCGCTCGCGATGCCGGCGTTTCGATCTGGACAGGCTCCACCCCAGCAACGAACTCGTGGTGACTTTCTTGGCGGTGCACAGGCTGGGGATGCCCGTATACAGGTGGCTGCGCCCCATTATTACCACCGGTAACCGCCAGCAATTCGGCGAGCCCCGGCAAAACGGCAGGAACGGCGGGACCACCGGGCACCGGCGGCGGCACCGGTGCACCGGCCTCATGCGTCATCGGCTCGGGCCATACCGTGTTTTCCGGAAGCGGCTGGTCGAACGGCGGTGCACCATAGACAGACGGCTGGACGTGCTGGCCGTTATAGCCATATGGCGTGACCGAAGGCTCCTGCACCGATGGCGGGGACTGAACAGAATACTGCTGATGTTGTTGCTTGACCGGCACTTCCGGCGCCTCGTAAGCGGCCACCGGCGCCGCGCTTGCAAGCGCTCCGGCAGCAGCAGGCGCTCCTTTAGTCGCGCGCGCCGGCTCCTTCTCGCGCCGTCCTTTGCCCGCGAAGAACCCTACACGTTGCATCCGCCGCTCGTTCTTCCGGATCGCCCGCAGCATCTGCTCGACTTCGCGTTGCGTAATCGGCTCACCGTAATAGTAGCCTTGCGCGTACTCACACCCGAGCTGACGAAGGAACGCCACATCCTCCTGTAACTCGACGCCTTCGGCGACGACCTTCTTTCCCAGCTCGTGCGTCAACGCCACGATCGACCGCAGAATGGCAGCCCCGTTACCGTCCGCTGTACTCGCCTGCACGATATCGCGGTCGATCTTGATCGTGTCGAACGGGAAGCGATTGAGATAGGAGAGCGACGAATACCCGGTACCGAAATCGTCGAGCGACAATCCAGCGCCAGCAGCTTTCAGCATGTCCAGAACCTCAACCGCACGCTCCGGATTTTCCATCACGAGTGATTCGGTCAGTTCCAGCCGCAGGCATCCCGGCGGCACCAGCATGCGACCGACAACCTGCCGCACCTCTTGCACGAGGTCGGCCCTGAACAATTGACGGCTCGAGATGTTCACCGAAACGAACAGCGGCCTGTCCGTGCGCGGCAACTGCCGCTGCCAAACCGCTGCATCTTCAACCGCGCGCGTGAGCACCAGCGAGCCGAGCCGCACAATCAGGTCGCTCTCCTCTGCGATCGGGATGAAATCGTTCGGCCCGAGCATGCCGAGCCGCGGATGCTGCCAGCGCACCAGCGCCTCGAAACCGGCGAGTTCCTCGGTCGCGATCGAAATGATCGGCTGATACAGGACACTCAGATCCTGCCGCTCGATCGCCGCACGCAGATCGCTCTCGACGGCGAGGCGGTTATCGACCTCCGTGCGCATCTCAGGCCGGAACGTCTCGGCGCGATCGGCCCCTCCACGCTTGGCGCGGTAAAGCGCGACTTCGGCATCCTTCAACAGTTCATTCGCGGAAGTGATCTTCGAATCCCACAGCGCGATGCCGACGGCGGCCGTCATCACGACATCCTCGCCTGCGATCGCAATGGGAGAACGAACGGCTCGTCTAACGTTCTCCGCCGTCGACAGCAACTCATTCGCCTCGTGCGCCTGCATGGCGAGCAACGCGAATTGATTGCCTCCGATCCGCGCCAATGTATCCTGCGTTTGCAGGTGGTGCTGAAGCCGGCGAGCCAGCGTCAGCAGCAGGCTGTCTGCGACGACGAGCCCATAGGCCGCGTTCACATGCCGAAATTTGTCGATATCGATCAGGATGACGGCCGGCATCACCATGGGTTCATTTTTTGCCCGCGCAACGGCAACCCCGAGGCGGTCCATGAACAACTCGCGATTGGGCAATCCCGTCAAACTGCAATGAACCGCATCGTGTAGAAGCCGCTCCTGCGCGCGTTTTGCCTCTGTAATATCGCGAATAAGGCCAACGCACCGCAGCGCACGCCGATCCGCCACCGGCGCCGCCGTTGCCTCGATATCGAACCAGCGATACGAATTGTCCGCGTGCAACATGCGGAACTCGAGCCGGATTTCGCCGCCGCCGTTCTCTTTCACACTCCACAACAGCAGCCGAAATCTCTCTCGATCCGCGGGATGCAGATGATGGCAGAATTCCTCGGACTTCGACGAAAGCTCACCGACACGAAGACCAAGCACCGCCTCGATCAATGGCCCCGTCGTCACGTCGTCACGTCGAACGTTCCACTCCCACACCGACGCCCCCGCACCGTCGATCGCAAGCGAACGAGTATGCTGCTCGCCAGGCCCCGCTCCGAACGTCGGTTCAAGTGAGCGGAACGCGAACTGCGTGACCGTGAATCCCAGGAGCACCGTGATCAACACGAGCCCGCCCGACAGGCTCGATACGACCGCATCGCCCGATAGCCGTCCGGTCAGGGTCACCATCGCGGCGAAAACCCAGACGAGAAACAGGATCCACGTAGGCAAGAGAGACAACGCCCGGTCCTGGCCCCGCAACGCGAGATAGCCCGTAACCAGAATTCCCAGCACACCGATCGCAGCGAACGACGCTCGCGCAAACGTCGACGCAAGCCGCGCATCGATAATGGCGAGCCCGACGAGCGCGATCTGCGCGATGATCCACACGACCAGCAACATGCGCACGAGGCTGGGCAAAGCGGTCAGCCGCAAGAAGACATGCATGAAAACGAGAAGGCTGGCTGCCAGCGCCGCCTCGGTCCCTGCCCGGTAAACCGCGTTGTCTTCAGGCCTGAGCTGGAACAGCTTGTGCCAGAACCCGAAGTCGACGCAGAGGTAGGCCAGGACACACCACGTCACGAGCGCAGCAGACGGAAAAATCGGTTTGTGGTTGGCGGCAAATACGGCCGTCAGGAAGATACCGAGCACGCCGGTGATACCCAGGAGAATGCCGTTGTAGAGCTGCCGATCGCGCGCCTTCAGCTCGTATTCGAGCGGCTTCCACACATAGACCCGCGCAAACCGGTCGGACGCCAACTCCGCGACATAGGTAACGGTCTGTCCGGGCTCCAGCGTGACCTTGAAAATGTCTGCCCTGTCGCTGCGCACGCGCTCTGGAAGGAACCCCAGCGATGGCGTGACCAGTTCGATCCGGCGCGAATCCAGGTTGGGCCACACGATGCCCGAGCCGATGACGGAATAACGCTCCGCCGTGACCCAGCGCTCCATCGGCCGGTCACTCGTATTGCGCAGGGCGAACACGAGCCAGTTCGGACTGAGCCCCTGCGCTGACGCCCTCACGGACATCCGGCCGACCATGCCTTCCCCATCGGGTGCAGTCTCGACCTGAATGGCGTCGCCGCGCGAACCGAGCATATCCGCGTCGGCCGTGATCTCTACCGAATCCTGGTCAGCGGCAAGCGTAACAGCCTTTAACGCAAGAGCATCCCGCGGTGCGACCGCAAGCGCCAACGCCATCGCGACCAAAGCCACCAGGCCCAAGCGCGAAAAACCCCGGCAGGCAGCACTCAGAGCCTGGGTGCACCGGCAGCTCATGCACCACACCCCGCAGCCGGCGCAATCGGCACCGGCAGCCGCGCATACAGCAGATGATCCTGCCACACGCCGTTGATCTTGAGATATTGCCGAGCGAGACCTTCACGAACGAACCCGCTGCCCTCGAGCACGGCGATCGAAGCCGCATTCCACGGCAGGCACGCAGCTTCGATCCGGTGCAGCCTGAGCGCCTCGTATCCGTGATGTATAGCCGCCTCGACCGCAGCGCACATGTAGCCTCTGCGTATGTACGGCAAGCCCATCCAATACCCCAGCGAAGCACTCTGCGATACGCCACGGCGAACGCTGCTGAGGGTCAAGCCCCCGATCAGCATGTCATCGCCAGTCCGAAAAATCAGATAGGCGTAACCCAAATCATCCCGCGCCTCGCGTGCATAATGACGAAGCCGCATCTTGAACGAGGACCGCGACAACTCATCGGGCGTCCACTGCGGCTCCCATGGCGTCAGATGCGCCCGCGACATCTGCCGCAGTTCAGCCCAAGCCACGTAGTCCGAAGCTACTGGCGCCCGCAGCCATACGCCATGCCCGCGGATGCTCGCAGCATGTTCGTAGCCGACGCCGGATCTGAGGAACGCCATCGACCTGGTCCGCTATCCTGCCATCCGCTGGTCCGTCAGATCGGCCCAGCCCCTTGATTTCTTGCCCGCGCCGACGACGGTGACCGAGGGCTTGCTGCCCCTTACCATCCGCTCGGCGAACACCCTTATCTCTTCCGGAGTCACCGCATCGACACGATCGATCAACTCACGCGGCGTCAACAAGCGTCCGTGCACCAGAAGCTGTCGCGCCATCTGCTCGGCACGCGCGGACGAACTTTCCAGGCTGATCAGCAAGCCAGCCTTGAGCTGCGCCTTGGCGCGCTCGACCTCACCGGTCTCAGGCCGTTCCTCGACTGATCGGTTCAGCTCCCGCGTTACGACATCGATGAGATCGCCCATCATCTCCGGTCCGGTCGCCGCATGGACATTGAACATGCCGCCGTCTGCTAAACCCCAGGCCGATGAATAGATCGCGTAGCATAGCCCGCGTTCCTCCCGCACTTCCTGGAAAAGTCGCGACGACATGCCACCGCCCATCAAACCCGAGTAGACCTGTGCGGTCAAAAAATCCCTGTCCTTGTAGGAAGGCGCCGCGAAGCCGAGCAGCAAATGGCACTGCTCGAACGTCTTCGACGACGCACGAACGCCCCCGACATACTTCGCTTCTGCGGAACCGATTCCATGTCCCCCATTCAGTGCGCCGAATTGGGCCTCAACGTGGCGCACCAACTGATCGTGCACGACAGCACCTGCGGCGGAAACCACGATACTCGACGCGACATAACGCTCTTTGAGGAAACGCCTGAGATCATCGGCCGAAAAACTCGACACCGTCTGTGGCGTTCCGATCACAGGCCGCCCTACGGGTTGTTCGGGAAACGCGGCTTCCTGCAAAAGGTCGTAGGCGAGTTCGTCGGGCGAGTCGTTGATCCCCGCGATTTCCTGCAGGATCACCTCCCGCTCCCGCTCCATTTCTACCTTTGCATAACTCGAGTTCTGCAGGATGTCGGCCAGGATATCGAGCGCCACCGCTTCGTCGCCCTTCAGAACGCGGGCATAATAAGCGGTCATCTCGAGGCTCGTCGCCGCATTGAGTTCACCGCCGACCTGTTCGATCTCCTCGGCGATCGTTCGCGGCGACCGGCGCGCCGTTCCCTTGAACGCCATGTGCTCAAGCATGTGCGAGATGCCATTTTCCGCGGCCGTCTCGTGCCTCGCACCTGCCGCCACCCAAACGCCGAGCGATACCGTTTCCAGGTGCGGCATCGCATGGCTGACGACCCGCACACCGGACGGCAATGTCGTGATCTCGGTCGTCATGAGGCTCCTCCGCCGACGACGCGGGAGCGCGCCTCGATGAACCGCTCGATCGCATCCCGATCATTGGCAACGACGCTCATCCGTTCCGGCTCGGTCAGTAGGCTGGACAGCCTCGGCGGCAGACCCGGCCGCTTGCCCGTGATCTCCTGCATCGAATCGGGGAATTTCGCTGGATGCGCCGTCGCCAGGATCACCTGCGCCGTCGCAGCAGGAGCCTTGTCCGCCGCGAAGATCGCACACGCCGTGTGCGGCTCGGTGAGATAGCCCGTCGCCCGCTCCGTCGCACGTATCGTCTCTGCCACCTGCTTCTCGTCGGCCGCTGCTGCACTGAACTCCGCCTTGAGCCGCGCCTTCGCGGCGCCAACGTCGAACCGGCCGGATTGCATCAGCGACGCCATCTGACCACGAATGACCGAAGGGTCGCGCCCGCAGGCTTCGAACAGGAATCGCTCGAAATTCGACGACACCTGGATGTCCATCGAAGGGGACGTCGTCGGCACCACACCCCGTGTCTCGTAGATGCCCGTCGCAACCGTGCGCGGCAGGATATCGTTGGCGTTGGACGCGATCACGAGCTGCTCGATCGGCAGCCCCATTTGCCGCGCGACCCAGCCTGCGAGAATGTCGCCGAAGTTGCCGGTCGGCACGACGAACGAGAGCTTGCGATGCGGCGCGCCCAGCGCGGCACCGGCAGCGAAATAATAAGTTACCTGGGCCACGATACGTGCCCAGTTGATCGAGTTCACCGCCGACAGCTTCAGCCGGTCGCGAAAGGCCAGATGATTGAACATCGCCTTCACCAGCGCCTGACAGTCGTCGAACGTGCCGTCGACCGCGACGGCATGGACGTTGGTTTCCTTCGGCGTCGTCATCATGCGCCGCTGCACGTCGGACACACGGCCATTCGGGAACAGAATCACGACATCGACGCGGCTCGAACCACGGAACGCCTCGATCGCGGCTCCGCCCGTGTCGCCGGATGTTGCGCCGACGATCGTCGCCCGCTCGCCGCGCTTGGCCAGCATGTGATCCATCAGCCGGGCGAGCAACTGCATCGCCACGTCCTTGAACGCCAGCGTCGGTCCGTGGAACAATTCGAGGACCCACCGGTCCGGTCCGATCTGGACGAGCGGCGTCACCGCGGGATGCCCGAATTCCGCGTAGGCCTCGCGAGCCATCGAGGCGAGATCGGCGCGCGATACCTCCCCTCCTGTGAACGGCGCGATGACCTCGACCGCGATTTCATGGAACGGCCGGCCGGCGAGGCCGGCAATTGTCGATGTTGACAGCTTTGGCCAGGTTTCGGGCATGTAGAGGCCGCCGTCGCGGGCAAGGCCCGCGAGCGTCACGTCGGCAAAGCCAAGCCTGGGTGCCTCGCCTCGGGTGGAAATGTACTGCACGGTCCTCACTTATACTCTATGCGAGTGCTCTGGTTGGAAGTTCGGAACGGCACCGTAGTGCGCGGCCACGGCCCGAACAAGGCTGACACAGGGCCAGTGGACAGGTGAACGCGGCTTATGAAGGTATTTCGCCGGTGTGGGCACCCGTTTCATGCCTAACTGCTGGCAATTGCAGAGATAAATCTGGCGTGACGCAAGGATGCATTTACGGCAAGGTTCAGCGACGTGCCAAGGGGGAGGAACTAATGCGCCGGACAAGCAATGCGGCCTCGGCGCTTGCCGGGGGCTATTCGCTACTTATTGCCCTCATTGGTACAGTTTCTGCCACAGCGCAAACCTACCCCGACCGAACGATCAAACTCGTGGTGCCCTTGGCGCCCGGAGGTCCGACGGACGTCGCCGCAAGGCTGGTGGTGGAGAAAATGTCAACGAAACTCAAGCAAGCCATCGTCGTGGAGAACGTTGCAGGGGCAGGGGGGCGCACTGGCTCCAAGATGGTCGCACGTGCCGCACCTGACGGGTATACGTTGATGATCGGGGGCACCAACCTCAATGCTGTGGTGCCCGCACTCTACAAGAAGCTCGACTACGACCCGCAGAAGGACATCGTACCCGTCGCGTCGATCGCTAACGACAGCCAAGTGATGGTGATCACGCCTTCCCTTGCGCCAAAGACGCTGGCCGAATTTGTAACCTACGCCAAAGCCAATGCCGGCAAGCTATCGGCGGGCTCGGTTCACGGATTCGGGGCGCATTTCTCAATCGCGCTGCTCAACAAGCGCGCCGGCTTGGACGTTAAGTTCGTGCCGTACAAAGGCGGCGCACCAGCCATCCAGGACGTGATGGGCGGCCACATCCAAATGACCTTCAACAACAAGTCCGTTCTGCTGTCGCTGATCACCGAGGGCAAATTGCGCGGCCTCGCTGTCACGAGCGACCAGCGGTGGCCGGAGATCCCCGATGTGCCGACCATAAGGGAGGCAGGATATCCCGGGTTCCCGAACTACAACTGGTACGGGCTGATGGCGCCAGCCGGTACGCCGGCACCGATCGTCGAGTTGTTGAACAAGACCGTCAACGAGATCCTTCGCTCCCCGGAGGCCGCCGTCCGCTTCGGCAAGCTCGGCATCGACCCCAAAATCTCATCACCCCAGGAATTCGCAGCCGTACTTGCCCAACAAGCCAAGGAGTGGGTCGGCATCGTTGCCGAGACGGGCGTCCAGGTCGAATGAGGATGCAACGGTGCAAGCATTCCTCGCCCCCGACGCCTCGTTGCACCATCTGAATTGCCCTACCCACTGCAGAACGATACGCTGGATGTGCAAATATGCTGACGCGGATTGTTCGCGCCCAAACTCGCGCAACAGACGCTTCGAGCGAGCTGAACACCTAGGCCAGCCGACATTGGGGGAAACGATGCGAATGGCGATGCGGCTTCTCGCGCTCACCTTCCTAGGCGCCATTGCCTCACACCCTCTTTCAGCCCAGGACTATCCCAACCGGGTGGTGCGCGTCATCGTTCCTCTCGCCGTCGGCGGTGGCGGCGACATCTTCGCCCGCGCCCTCGCAGAAGAACTGAAAAACGATCTCGGCCAGCCGTTCGTAGTTGAGAACCGTTCCGGTGCCGCAGAGAACATCGGCACGCGCGCCTGTGCGGAGGCCCCACCGGACGGCTACACGGTCTGCATCGTTTCGCAGGAGCCGATCGTCTACAATCAGCTGCTGTTCGCCAGCATTCCGTTCAATCCCGACAAAGATCTGGCGCCCATCGTCAATCTATTCATCAACGTTGCCGTCGTCGCGATCAACAGCTCGCACAAGGTCAAGTCGCTCAATGAGATGATTGCATATGCCAAGGCTCATCCCGGCGCCTTGAGCTATGGCACGTTCTCGTTTCCCCTCGAGCAATTGATGGCCAAGCTCAATCGGGAGAACGGCATCGATATTGCCAAGGTACCGTTTCGCGGCGGCGGGGAATTGGCCAATGCGATGCTGAGCAATTCCGCACCGGTAGGAGCCGTCGGCGTCTCGAACGTTCTGCCCTTCATCGAAGCCGGCCAGTTCACCGCGCTTGCGGTCAATGGCGACAAGCGGCTCGATATCCTGCCCGACGTTCCCACGATCAGTGAACTTCGCAATGGCGAGAAATTTCCGCCATCATGGTTCGGCATGTTCGCACCGATCGGCACGCCCCGGCCGATCACCGAAAAACTCGCCGAAGCCTCGCAAGTCGCCATGGCGAGACCTGCGTTTCGTGACAAGATGTTCAAGCCCCGAGGCATCGCCCCGGTAGTCATGAAGCTCGACGAGTTCCGGAAGTTCATCGCCGAGGACCGCGCCATTGCCGAGCGCCTCGTCAAAGAATCCGGCTTCCAGCCGAAGTAAGGCGACCTGCCGCCTATCCCTCGTTCCGGTATTTCGCGGGAACTTCCATCCCGAATACCTTCGCCGCATTGAGGCCGAGAATGTTGCGGCGCGCGTTGTCGTCGAGGAACGGCAGGTCGAACAGACGGGCCGGCACATCGAAATCCCAGTGCGGCCAATCGGACGCGTAAAGCAACTGCGTGTCGGCCTTGATCACGTCGAACGTCGCCTCGGTGAGCTTCATGTTCGACGTCTCGAGCGGCTGCAGCGTGTAGTACATTTCGCGGATGTAATCGCTCGGCAGCTTCTTCAGAAGTGGCGCCTCCGAAACGCGCATCAGGTACTCGTTGTCCAGCCGCTGCGCAAGGAACGCGAGCCACGCGAGCCCGCTCTCGATCCACATCACCTTGAGCTTCGGGAAGCGCTCGGGAAGGCCGTTGATGACCCAGTTCGTCAAGTGCACCATGTTGGAGAACGTGAACGACAGCGCGTGCATCGACAGGAAGCGGTTAAGCTGCCTCGTATAGTCGCTGTGCCAATTGTGATGCGCGTGGAACCCCAGCGGCAGGCCGCTCTCCTCCAACATCGAATAGAGGCGCATGTATTGGTTGGAATGCACGGGGATATGCCGCGTCGAGGTGATGAGAAAGCCGACGACACCCTTCGCCCCACGGAATCGCTTCACCGTCTCCTCGGCCGCCGCGGGCGTGTTGAACGGCAGGTAAAGCATCGCCTTCATCCGCGGTTCGTGCGGAAGAATCTCCTCGACGATCCACCGGTTGTAGGCCAGCGACAACTCGATCTCCATCTCCGGCACGGGATGCATGCCGAGGAACAGCAAACCGTTGGGGAAGAACACCTGCGCATCCAGGCCGAGCATGTCCATGCACTTGCGCGACAGGTCGACGGGGCGCGGCACGGTCTTGTCTGTAGCCGGCTCCTTGAGGCCGGCGCCGTGAGTGATCCTCCCGTGCGCACTCTGCCATTGCAGTCCCGGCGTATCATTGAGAAACGCGTTCTGGCCGGTGCCATCGCCAAAGCTGAACGCGGCTTCGCGCGTTGCCGGGTTCTCGATGTACTTCAGAACGTCCGGCCAGCACGAGCCCTCGCCGATGTGCGCATCGACATCGACGATGAAGTACTTGTCGAGGCCGCGTTGGATCGCCTGCTGACGCGCCTTCGCAAGCAAATCGCGCGAGTCCGTCCGGGCGGTAATGATCGGCAACTCGGCCGGCGGCTTTTTCGGGCTGGCGTCCTGGGCCATGGGCGTCTCGCTGATCGAGGAGTTGTAAGAGTTTACGAAACCACGACGTATATCGCGCCGTCGCGATTCTTCACGGCAACGCTTGCCAGCTTCATTGCATCGTGGCCGACGTGCCGACCCGTGCGCACATCGAATTCATAACCGTGCCAGGGGCACACCACATTCAGCGAACCTTCAACGTAATGGATGCCGAGGCTTTGCTTGGAGTCGGTGAGCCGTTCCTCCACGCGCTTCATCGTCCGGCCCTGGCATACCGGTCCACCCTGATGCGGGCAGTGATTGCGCCACGCGACGATTGCGCCGCCGACGCGGAAGACGCCGATCTCTACGCCGTCCTCCGCAACGACCTTGCGGCCGCCCTCGGCGATGTCGCCCTCATTGCAGACGAACAATTCCTTCACGTCGGCGTCTCCGTGGGGTCAGTTTTGTTCGGCAAATCATGGGGACGAATGTGGGCACCGCCACCTCTATCAGCTTACGGCAAAGCGTTCCCAATCGACCGACCGAAGCGGATCGTAGTCCCAAATTTCCGGTCCGAACTCTCGACTTCTAATCTGCCGATTTGAGGCGTCCCCAAGCAAACACCCCGTACATCCCGATAAGCGCCAAGGCAAGTCCGTACCATGTGAGCGCGTATTCCAGATGCCTGTTGGAGATCTGGAGGTTGGTCGTGCCACCACGCGGCCATCCGCCGGGATTTGCGGGCTCAGCCTCGGCATCGACGAACGCCCGGACGTAGCTCGCGCAGTAAGGCCCGCGTGCCTTTGCGCCGCAGCCCGACATTCCCCCCAAGTCACGCCAGAACCAGAGGTTTCGGTCCGGATCGTTCTCTGGCGTGAACATCGCCTTCTCGCCGGGGCCGCGCAACAAGCCAACGATCTCGAGCGCCCCTAGCACTTGCCCCGCCGCACGTGTCGCCGTCGCGCGATGCTGATCAGGCACGTAGCCGCGATTGACCATCACGCGGCGGCCATCTTCCAGAACCAGCGGCGTGTAGACATGAATCCCGGGCCCCAGTGCAGGATCGGGCGCATAGAAATAGCGTTCCCGGTCGTGCTCGAACCGGCCCCGCACGCGGACACGGGCGTATTCCGGGAACGGACAGCTCTTGCCGGTCTGGCACGGCCATCCCCGAAGGGCTTCGTCGAGTGCCACGGGCGCGCCACGCAGTCCCGCCTCGATCTGTTGAACCAGCGCATCCTTCCAGGCCTTGCGGCTCATCTGCCAGTTGCCGAGCCCGACCAGCAGCACCAACACGGGTAGCGACAACAGCGTCGGCCACACCAGCCCCGCCGCTCTGAATTTCGTCAGCATGAGAGCGCTCTGACTTCCCTAAATTTCCAAACCAGGAGCTAGCCTCCCTCCTGCGCGCAAAATTTGAACTTTTGAACGCAGACAATTTTTCTCCTGCGTCCCCGGACGAACGTTCCGACCGAAAGGTCGGAGCGTTAGAGCCGGAGTCTTTACCCCTTTCAAAAGTGCAAAGGTCACGGATAGCCTCGCTGCACTCGGCTTCCGGGAACACAGTACTTTCAACGTCGGAGCCATGCCTTCGGCATGACGGCGGTAGCCCGCTCGAGCAGCGACCTCCGCAACGGCAACCGCTATTCCAACCGCCCCTGCTCCGCCTTGTGGTGGTACTGCAGAGCAATCAGGATTCCCTTCAGAGGTCTGAGCAGACCGAACGCCAGAACAAGCGTCGCCGGCAGCCAGAGAGCAACATGCACCCAAATCGGCGGATTGAACTTGAATTCGACGATCAGCGCGCCCCCCAGGATCAGGAAACCGAGGATCATGATCACAAACACGGCCGGACCATCGCCTGGATCGATGAACTTCAGATCGAGACCGCAGTTCGCGCATCGGTCAAGAACTGACAACGAAAGCAGGCCATTGAAAATAGCACCTTTCCCACACCTCGGGCAGCGACAGGTGAGACCAGCGACGTAGGGCGAAACGACAGGCTCGTCTCCAGAAGGGGCGCTCATTATTCCTCGATGATCGCGACGGCGCGAGTCCAACCCGCGGATGCCGCTTTGATCTTCACGGGAAAACACGAGATCATGAAGCCGTGCGCGGGAAGCTGATCGAGGTTCGACAGCTTCTCCATATGGCAGTAGCCGATCTCGCGGCTGGCCTTGTGTCCCTCCCAGACAAGAGAGGGATCCTTGGTCTCGGCGAACTTTTTGGCTGTATGGACAAAAGGCGCATCCCACGACCAAGCGTCGGTGCCCGTGATCTTGACGCCCCGCGAAGTGAGATAGTGCGTCGCCTCGCGGCCCATGCCGCAGCCGGTCGGAAGATAGTCGGGCTGACCGTACCGCGCGCCGGCGGCAGTATTGACGACCACGATGTCCAGCGGCCGCAGGATATGGCCTATGCGGGCAAGTTCTTTCTCGACGTCCGCGGCGGTCGCGACATAACCGTCGGGCAGATGGCGGAAATCGAGCTTCACTCCTGCCTGGAAGCACCAATCGAGAGGCACCTCGTCGATCGTCAGGGCCGGTTTGCCGCCATCCATCGTCGAGGCGAAGTGCCAGGGCGCATCGAGATGCGTACCAGCGTGAGTGGTGAGCTGAACGTGCTCGATAGCCCATCCCTCGGCATCCGGGATCTGCTCTGGCGTCAGCCCCGGAAAGAACCGGCAGACCTCCTTGGCGGTCTGCTTGTGGTGATAGTACTTGATCTTCGGCTCGAGCCCCGGCGGATCGGACGCGATCTCACCTTGCAACGCGACCGAAATATCGATGATGCGGCGCGCCATCACAGCTCCGATCCGACCAATGATACCTGCTATCGGCGATCTTCGCGCCAGATGCCGAGTTTCTCCTGCGCGGCGCGATCGGAGAACGTGAAGAAGATCGTGTCCTTGTCGGCGCGCATGTGGCCCCACGCCCACGCCGGCCAGACCGCGATGTCGCTCTCCCCGATGGTGAACTTCTTGCCGTCGATCTCGGCGGTCACCTCGCCCTCGACGACGATGATGGTGCGGCCATCGGTCGAGCGATAGTCCTTCGACTCGAAGCCCTTCGGCATCTGCGACAGCCACGTCGCGATCGTCGGCATCGCCCAGCCGCCGTCCATTGGATTGGCATAGCGCAGCGCGTAGCCGATGTGCGCATCGGGCCTGCCCTGGCCGACGATGTCCATCAGCGCGGCGCGGCTCTTGTCGAAGCGATAGTTGAAGATCGGCGACGTCAGGCCGAACGGCGAGCCGCCCGTCATAGGCACCAGACCAGAACCGTAGCGCGCGACGGATTCCTCGTCGTTCTTCGTCAACGACTGCTTCTTGTCGTTGTGGTGCTCCATGAAGCCAGACTCGAAAAAGTTGATCATATGCAGGTCGAGCCCGTCGACCCAGATGATCGGGCTGTCGGCCTCCTGGCCATGGTCGTGCCACGCGCCGTTCGGAGTAATCACGAAGTCGCCCCGGTTCATGATCGTCCGCTCGCCCGCAACGGTGGTGTAGCCGCCGTTCGACTCGAGCACGAAGCGCAAGGCGGAAGCCGTGTGCTTGTGCGCCGGCGCGATCTCACCGGGCATGACGAGCTGAACGCCCGCGTACATCGAACTCGTTATGCGGGACTGTCCGGCAAGCGAGGGGTTCTCCAGCACCAGGACCCGGCGCTCGGCTTCTTCAGCCGTCAGCAGCTTACCCGCTTCCAACAGCAGCGGGCGGACCTTCGAATACTGCCATACGTGCGGCACGGCTTTGCTGCGCGGCTCGGGCGGTACCAACCCCTTCAGCACCTCCCACAATGGAGCAAGCGACTGCGGTGCGATCGTGTCATAGTACTTCTGGCGCGTGGCAGCATCGCTGGTAGGTGTGACAGTGGCCTGCATCGGGGGCTCCTTTGGGCGGGCGCGGTTCCGAGGTTCGTTGGCCCTATGCATAGGACCGAGGCCCCGCCCGTGCAAGACCGTGGTTTCCGCCTCTGTCAACAGCACGCCCCTCTGAGACAAACAGCGTAGGCCGACGCGAGTTTCTCAGCGCTGATGCAGCCATGTCATTGCCAGAGTGGTTATGGCGGTGCCAACGTACACACGTTCAATTGTCCAATTGCCCTGTGAGGAGACCCCGCCATGTTCCGCCTGTTCGCCGCCGCATCCCTTGCTATATCGCTGCTCGCCCCTGTCGGTGCCATCGCCCAGGATGCCAAGGCGCCGGCCGCCAAGGCCGTCGCAGCCGCGCCCAAGATCGGCAAGGATCAGAAAGTATGCCGGCACAAGTTCCCCGACGGCAAACCGACCACGTGGGTCTGCGACAAGGCCCAGCCCTGCTGCGCCTGGGATGCGATCCGTTACACCAAGTGCGGCTCGACCATCACGGGTTGCCTCTAACACTTGACCCCCGGCAATTACCGTCGGCTGCGGACGGAAGTCCACGGCCGGCGATTGCTGTCCTTATTGCGATCTCACCGTCATTTTTGACGCCCCGGTTCAGCCGGAACACGAGAGACCGAGCAGGGCCGAGGCACCTGTCCAACTTCCAAGGGCCTTTCGCCCTTTCCCGCGCGGAGCCCCCTCCCCGGCCCCTGACGCTCCGTTAGCCATGGCGATCGACGGATCCGCCCAAACCCATCACGTTCTGCCGCCATTCATGCAACGCCTTGTAAAGGTGAGCCCGATACGTCATTTTCCCGGAATTGGAACGAACGATACGGGACCGCACCCCCGCCGCTCGGCAGCAAACCGGGGAAAGCCCCCCGAAAACCACCTGTACGATATGGCCCGCGACCTCATCTCGATCGTCATCCCCGTCTTGAACGAGGCCGCCAACCTGGAGCGCCTCGTCAGCCGGCTAACGCCCGTGCTCGATAAACTCCCCAACGCGACGTGGGAGCTGGTGTTCGTCGATGACGGGTCGCAGGACGATACGCTGGAGCGCCTGCGCGAACTTCATGCCGACGACACGCGCATCAAGGCGATCTCGTTCAGCCGCAACTTCGGCAAGGAAATTGCCCTCGCCGCCGGCATCCGCTATGCAACCGGCGACGCCGTGATCCTGATGGATGCCGATCTCCAGCATCCCCCCGAGCTGCTGACACAGTTCGTCGCGCGGTGGCGCGACGGCTATCAGATCGTCTACGGCGAGCGGATCGATCGCAACACCGACAGCCCCCTGCGCCGCCTCGTCTCCGTCGCGTTCTACAAGATCTTCAACGCGATGGTGAAGACCGACATCCCCGAAGGCGCCGGCGATTTCAGATTGCTCGACCGCAAGGCCGCCGATGCGATGAACCGCATGCGCGAGGCCTCCCGTTTCAACAAGGGCCTGTTCTCCTGGATCGGCTACAAGTCGGTCGGCGTTCCCTATACGGTCGCGGCACGCGAAGGCGGCGGCGGCTCGCGCTGGAACGTCCGCAGGCTCATCCATTTCGCACTCGATGGACTGACGGCGTTTTCAACTCTGCCGTTGCGCCTGTCGACGTTGCTCGGACTCGTCGTCTCGTTGGTGGCGTTTCTCTATGCCATCGTCATCATCCTGAAAACGATGGTGTTCGGCGTCGACGTCCCAGGCTATCCATCGATCATAATCTCAGTGATGTTCTTTGCCGGTGTGCAGCTCATCGTGCTCGGCATCCTCGGCGAATATCTTGGCCGGGTGTACGAGGAGGTGAAGGCACGACCACTGTACCTCGTCGCTGAAGAAGTCGGCCTCGATCCTCCTGCTCCGATTGGTCCCCGTCACCGACGTCCCGGTTTGACTGTCGATACGTTGCAATGACGCGAGCAAGCACCGCAACGAGCACTTTGGATGACGAACCGGACTTCGAGCCGGGCGCCAACGTGATCCTGTGCGCGGACGACTTCGCCATCACCGAGGGCGTCAGCCGCGGCATAGAGGAACTCGCCCGCGCCCGCAGGCTTTCCGCCACGAGCGCCATCGTCAACCTCCCCGCCTGGAAGTCGACCTCCCCCCGGCTGGTCGCGCTACGCCCATTCGTGGCGACGGGCCTGCACTTGAACCTGACGCTCGGTAGTCCGCTCGGCCCCGCACCCCGCCTTGCACCGGACGGCGAGTTTCCCGACAACATCACTCTCATCCAGCGCTGCATCACCGGCGCGATCGATGCCGGCGAGATCGCCGCCGAGATCGACCGACAGCTAACGCGCTTCGAGGAAGCCCTCGGCGTCCAGCCGGATTTCATCGACGGCCATCAGCACGTCCACGCCCTCCCGCGCATTCGCGGTGCACTGATCGAGGTTTTGCGAAACCGCTACCGCGAACGACTTCCACTCGTCCGCAATCCCGCGGACAACATGCTGAACATTCTCCGGCGGCGAACGGCAGCACACAAAGCCCTGATCATTCATACCTTGGCTCGCGGGTTCGGCGACAGACTGGATTCCGCCGGGTTTCCGACGAACCACGGTTTCGCCGGCGTATCTCCTTTCAATCTCGACATTCCCTTCGATCAGGAACTCGCGCACTTCTTCTCTGCCCGCGGCCCCCGCCACCTCGTCATGTGCCACCCCGGCTACATCGACTCCGCCTTGGCCGAGCTCGATCCCGTGGTCGAGCGCCGCCGTCATGAGCTCGATGCACTGTTTGCAGCCCCACGTCTCGATGAAGCGATCTGGCATCCCGACCCCACGCCTGGACGCCCGCCGATAGATTGGGCCAAGGCCCTGCCGGTATGACCGAGACGCTGGTGAGCAGATGGCGCAACGCCGTAAACGGCGGAATCGTGCGCCATTACGGCGGATTCTTGCTCGCAGGACTATCCGCCCTCGCCACCGACACCCTGGTGCTCACGCTGCTGACGCGCGTATTGAATGTCTCGCCCTTTATCGCCCGCCTGTTTGGAATCGCACTCGCGATGATCGTATCTTGGCTGATCAACCGGACGGTCACATTTTCTACCTCGACACCTGCCAGCCTCGTCGAATTCTCCAAGTTCG
>CANJPN010000032.1 GCA_947475855.1 Bradyrhizobiaceae bacterium | reverse complement strand
TCGATGTGTGTCATGGTCCGTGTCCGGATTTGCTTGGTTGTCGCAAACCCGAGCCATCTGTGATTCGGACCATGACCGCCCCCTCAGGGGCTGTGGACAGCGGGGAAGAAATTTTTTTGGCGCCCCGCGACGAATGGAAAAGCCGCATCGAAACCAAATGCGCGACCCTGGAAACGTTGCCAATTGACCGGCACACCGACGCTTCCGGTCCCCGACACCCGCATGACATAGCCGGGACGGTCGAGCACCCGACAGACATTCCTCGCCCCGCGAACCTCGATTGCTCCTTCGTGCAGCAGAAGCCAAGTCGAGTTGTCAGGCAGAACGAACACGTCGAAAATCGTACCCCTGACGGTGATTGCCGCGGTCGGCGTGCGTACCACGTAGGTCGATTTCGTCGCGAGCCCCGTCATGAACCTGAAGGTTCCCTTGACAAGATTCACGACGATGGATCCCGCCTTCTTGTCGCTGTCGTAGACGAACTTGTCGAGCAACAGGCGCGCCCCTGGTCCCAGCGCGAGTTTCGTATCGTCGTCGAGCCTGAACTCGCCCAGCGAGTCCGCGCTGACTTCCACCAACTCGTCCTGGCGCACGGTGTCACCCGCGGTCAGTCCCCGCTTCTGGTTGGCATAATCGACCGTGACCTTGTTGACGATCGAGACCGCCGCGCCGATTTTTTCGCCCGAGGCAGCGTTCGACGCCGTCGACGAAACGAGCATGCCGAACGCTACGCCCGCCATGATGCCGAACGAATTGGCAAGCTGACTGCCGGGGATGATCATGAGAGCACCTTTCACGACTTGGTAGCCCTTGAGGATGTCTTCCATCTGGCCCGTGGGCCCAATGGCTCAGCGCGCGACGGACCTAAGCCGCAGTAGAACCCGAAGTGAGTCAAGATCGGGTTAGCGCGGTCAGCCCGCTCAGATTGCGGCCTGACCGACCGCCCAGAACTTCCGACCGCCCAGATCTATGGGGATTGGGAGGACCTAATCGCGACAAGAAACTTCGATCGTGACGCCGGCTGTCGGCAGGAAGCGCTGGCACATTTCACCAGTGTTGTGTTGCACGGGCACGGCCTGCACGGCCTGCACGGTCGGAACCGTTGGAGCCGGCGGTACAGCCGGCGCGTCGGCTACCTGTGCCGCAGGAGGGACGTCGGCGACGGGCGCCGGGGCAATCGTAATGGCCGGAGATAGGGCGGCGGGCGTTACAACTGGAGCCTGCCGTGCTGCCTCCGCGATCCGGGCAGCCTTCTTTCTGCGCGCCGCCTCCAATTGATTGGCTTCCGCTTGCGCGGCGGCCTTTGCCGCAGTTCGCGCGTTGGCAGCCTGAATTTGGCGTGCTCGCTCGACCCTGCGAAACTCGTCGGCCATTGCAGCACGGCGCCGCATTTCATCGGCTCGCCGTTGCTCGTGCATACTTGCACCAACGAGTGCAGCGGCCACTGGCAACCCAATTCCAAGCGCCAATCCCAACCCCCGTGCTTGAGCCTGAGATGTTATCTGCGTCGAGGCAAAGACCAGGGTGGCGACAACTGTGAGTGCTTTCAGCGGTGACATCGCGGGGGTACCTGCATTCGAGTGAACCGACCGGAACTGAATTCCCTCCGGTCGATGCAACTAATACACGTGCTGTAAATCCACGCTGTTCCCAGCGGAACACCTTCCAGATGCCGCCAGCAGTCCGGGTCCGTAGTGTCGTTGGTTCAGAGCGATGCAGCACGCTCGTGAAGCACCCAATTCAGTAGATACGGCTTTCCGCGATGGCCCCTGGCCTGGGCGGCATCCGGAAGCGGAACTTGAGACCAGCTCGTCTCGATGTGCCCGATCGTTCGTGGCCGCAGAAGCGGCCGTTCGCAGAGAAGCAGGGATCCGAGCTGACAGCGCGTCTGTTGCAGGAAGTGGTGCCAGCACGCGCCATGATGCACGATCAGGGCTGAGAACATCGAAGACTTGAGGCCGGTGATCGTGGGAGGGACGCGCGTGCGGGTTTCACCTTGGCTTGCGGTGGTTACTTTATCGGTGAGGTCGCCTCATTCCTGCTTGATGCCGGCCTCCTTGATCGCTCGTGCGAACATGTCGAGCTGCCGTTTCAGGAAGTCTGCGAACTGTCGGCCGCAGGTGCCGACGGGGAACAGGCCTACACCTTCGAGCTTGTCGCGGACTTCGCGAGCCTCCAGTGCGCCCTGTACCGCTCCGATGATCCGATCGACGACGGCTTGAGGCGTCCCGGCGGGTGCCGCCATGCCGAACCAGGTGGTCGCGTCGATATCGGGAAAGCCGGCTTCCGCCAGCGTCGGAACCTCCGGGTGGGCCGTCAGGCGCTTGTCGGCGCCGATCGCAAGAGGCCTGAGATCAGTACCGAGATTGGCTTGCACCTCCGAATAGTTCGCAAGCGCGGACGTCACATGGCCGCCGAGCAAATTGGTCACGGCGGGCGTGCCGCCGGGGAATGCCACATAGACGTAGTTGGCCTTCGCCGCACGCTTCAGCATCTCGATGGAAATGTGAACCGAGGTGGCTGGGCCGACGCCGGCCATCGTGATGGTGGCCGAGGGCGCCTTGGCGGCCGCAAGCAATTCGTCCAGCGTCTTGAACGGAGACGAGCGCTGCACCGCGAAAACAGTCGGTGCGTAGGCAAGGTGGCAGACCGGCTCGAAGCTGGTCAGTGGCTGATAGGGCAGGGTTGCGCGCAAGCTCGGGTTGATCACGAACGAGTTGGCGAGCAAAAGGAGCGTGGCACCGTCTGGCGTGGCACGAGCGACAGCCTCGGTTGCCGGCACAGTGCCGCCCCCCGGACGGTTCTCGATAAGCATCTGCTGGCCCGTCGTTTTGGTCACCTGCTGGGCGACGATGCGGGCAAGGACGTCGGCGGCGCCTCCGGGGGCGAATGGGACCAGCGTGCGCACCGTCTTGTCGGGGAGCCATTGCGCCCGGGCAAGGCAGGGCGATATCACCATGCAGGCCAGCAGCAAGATACCCGACGTCGACCGGCGCAACACCCGCCGGAGCCGCTCGGTCCGATTCCAGTGCGCTCGATTTTGCAGGATCACTTTTCTACCTCGTCCGTTTCCTCGCCGTACTCGCTGCGCCGTAGCTCCTTCATGTAGGCGTCGATGTCGACCCCAGTCTGGTCGCCGGGAGTCCAGGTCGGGTACTTGTGGTGCAGACCGCCGTCGACGGGGATATCGATGCCGATGATTCACGCCGCCTCCTCGGAGGCGAGGAACAACGCGGCCATCTCCGCCGAGCGGGCCTGGTTCATCAGGCCAGCTTTGGCTGTCGCGTAGGAGGCGGCCACGGCCTGGCCGAAGTGCGCGGTGGTGGAGAGCAAGTGGATGATGCTGCCGCCGTTGCCGGCCTCGATCATCGCTTTTGCGGCGTGCTTGGTGGCGACGAGGCCGGCCGTCGGAAAGCTTGAGATCGCCTCCTTCCAGTCGTCGACCTTCATTTCGAGCACGTGGCTCCAATGGACCTTTCCGGCCATGTTGACGATGATGTCCAGGCGGGAATAGCGCTCCTTACTGTCGAGCCGCTTCATGAAGGTCTACTCCGCGGCCGGCCTGGGGGCATGCATGTCGGCGTCGTGACCGAGCGGCTTCCACGATTTGGCCGGCCGGCCCTCGCGCAGCGCATCCATCTCGCGTGACAACAGCCGGCGCAGGAGGACGATCCCCGCGTCCGATTCGCCAAGGAACTCCGCGGAGCGGTCCACACTGCGGCCCTGGCCCATGATCGCGAGATAGTCCTGGGCCGGGGTGAGGGCGAGCGGCGATTCCGCTGGAAACTTGCGGTCGCGGAACAGCGCCTCGTGGTTGGCGACGGGATCATAGTCGGCGTAGAGCCGGTGCTCCTCGATGTAGCGCTTGCCCGCAGGCGAATCCGGCGCGACCGGAAGCGCGAAAAGCTGCATGCGCGATGTCGCCATATCGTCGACCGGCACATTCCAAATGCCGATGTCCACCCATGGATCACCAATGTTGGAGTTCGGCACGATGATGTGGTTGTTGTTGGGGAACGTCCAGTCGGAGATCCGGACGTTGCCCGGCCCACGTGTCGCGATCTGGCGGATACCTGCGTTCGTCTCCTGGTACTCGAGATCGGGGACGGTCGCGGTCACCGCAGCGCCGAACGGGCCGACCTTGCCGGCTTGGTGGACGAAGCTGACATGCACCGCATCTAGCGAGTTCTCGACCTGCTGGAGCCAGTTCGTCGGCCAAGTCTGCTCGCGCGCGATGACGAGGCAACCCTCCCGCTCGAATACGCCTTTGCGCGGCAGCTCGAAAGGCGGGGCCATGCCTTCGCCCAGATAGGCGAACACGAGCCCGCAGTATTCATTCAGCGGATAGCCGCCGATCTTGATCTGGGCCGGCTTGATGTTCTTCTCGGCGGGCATCTCGGTGCACTGGCCGGTGCCGTCATACCGCCAGCCGTGATAAATGCAGCGGATCTGCTCTCCTTCGACCCAACCCGTATGCAGGTGCGTGCGACGATGCGCACACCGCGCGTCGACGAGATAAGCCCGGCCGCTCTCACCGCGATAGAGCATCAGCTCCTGTCCCATGATCGTCAGCGGCAGCGTGCGCCCCTTTTCGACCCGCGACGACAGCGTGATCGGCTGCCAGAACGAGCGCAGCAGGCGCCCCATGTCGGTGTCGCGCCCTGTCTCCGCCAGTCGGCGTAGCCGCTCTGCACGCGATTGCCTCTCGGTTGGCTGGCTCATCTTGGATCTCCTCATCAATCGCGTGTTTTCGATCAGCGTGCTGCGTCGGGCCGGGCTTTGAGATGCTCGTCGACGCGCTGTAACTCGGCCGCGATCATCGAGCGCAGATCCTCGGGTTTGTTGGGCGCGAGCTCCACCCCTTGTGCGACGGTCTTGCGCACGACCTCCGGATCGCCGGCGGCGGCAGCAAACATCGCGTTGAGCTTTGCGACGATTGGGGGCGGTGTGCCCGCCGGCGCGGCGAGGCCGAACTGCGACGCCATCTGAACACGGGGATACCCGGCCTCGGCCATCGTCGGAACATCCTTCAGCAGCGGCAGCCTGGACTGCGATGCCACAGCGAGGAGACGCAGCCGCCCGCTCGTCACGAACGAGATCACCGAAGCGTAGGAGACATAGTAGAAATCGACCCGTCCGGTAACGAGATCGGTCATCGCCGGGGAGGCTCCGAGATAGGGAATGTGCAGCATCGGCGCGCCCGTCTCGCGCGAGAGCAGCTCACCCAGGAAATGTCCGGCCGTGTTGATGCCGGTCGAGGCATAGCTGAGACCGCCGGGTGTCGCCTTGGCCCGCTGCACGAGATCGGCCACCGAATTGTCCTTGCCGGCTGTAGGCACGACCATGAACAGCGGCAGGTTCCACAACAACATGATCGGCTCGAGGTCCGTCAGCAGATCGTAGGGCTGCGGGCTCGTCGTGCGCTGGCTGGTCGAGTGGGTGCCAACGACGAGCTGCAGGAGTGTGAGGCCGTTGGGTGCCGATCGCATCACAAACTGGGTAGCTACCACCGCGGCACCACCAGGCATGTTCCGAATGATGAACTTCTGGCCTGTGCTCTCCGCAATCTGCTGCGTCAACAGCCGCATCGTAACGTCGGCGCTTGCGCCGGCCGTGTAGGGGATCACGAGCGTCATGGGACTGGCTGAGAACGGCTCGGCAGCGTGCGCATTCAACGGCCCGAAAAGGGTGACCGCAAGTGTTGTGAGCACGGCCACCGCACGTCTCATGGCAATGCCCTCCCAGATCGTATGCACATCAAGGAACGAAAGCCGGCAGGCTCGGTTGCTGCCGACATACTTTCCAAAGCGAAGCGACGGAGTAAAGATGCTGGCGCATGCATGCTACCCTCGCAATCCACTTGATTACGATTACGACCGGCCGCATCCTATTCGTCAAGGCCCATCGCGGCCGTTTGAAACGCCATTTCACTCGCAGCAGGAGGCGAACCATGGATCAACAGGGCAACGCGAGAGCCGCTAACCTGCCGCTGGCCGACCGGTTGAAGCTGTTGGCGCACACCGGATCCGGCACAGAGATGGGCGCTTTCCTGCGTCGTTTCTGGCAACCGGTGTTCCGGTCCCACAAGATCGCCAAGGGCGAGGCCAAGGGGATCCGCATCTTCGACGAGGAGCTGACCATCTATCGGGGCGAGAGCGGGCAACCCCACCTCGTCAGCGGTCGGTGTCCGCACCGGCGTACGGTGCTGCACACTGGCTGGGTGGAGGGCGAGGACATCAGGTGCATGTATCACGGCTGGAAGTTCGACCAGACCGGCAAATGCCTCGAGCGTCCGCCTGAACACGAGGTGTCGCCACCGGCCAGCATCTGCATCAAAAGCTATCCCGTGCGCGAGTACTCCGGATTGATCTTCGCCTACATGGGAGCCGGCGATCCGCGTGATTTCGAGCTTACCCGCAAGGACGAGCTGGAGGAGCCCAACCGGATCACGCTCGTGCGCGAGGAGACGTGGCCCTGCAATTGGCTGCAGACTGTCGAGAACTCGCTTGACGCGGCCCACGTCAGCTTTGCGCATATGCAGGGCACGGTGGGCTCGTTCGGCGCAACGGTCAGCCGCAAGGTTCCCAAGCTCGAATACCTGGAGACGGACGCAGGCATTCGCCAGATCGCCACGCGCGGCCCCAATAACGTGCGCATCAGCGACTGGACGTTCCCCAACAACAACCACATCCTGCAGCCGCCGCCCTCGCCCGACGAGCCGTGGATGGACATCGTGCTGTGGCTGGTGCCGGTGAGCGATACCGTCACCAAGCGGTTCACGCTCTATTGCCGCCCCTCTGTGGGCAAGGCCGGCGACGACAAGTTGCTGCGCTATTTCGAGGAGAAGGTCGAGGGCTACTGCTCCTCGCAGTTCCACAGCGACCTGTTCGACGAGCACAAGTATCCCGACGACGATTTCATGCAGCTGACGAGTGCGCAGGACTACGTCGCGCAGGTCGGCCAGGGGCCGATCGTCGACCGCACCGAGGAGAACCTGGGTACCTCGGACGCTGGCATCGTGCTGCTGCGCCGAATCCTGTGGCGCGAACTGCTGGCGATCCGCGAGGGACGGCCGACGAAGCAATGGCGAAAGCTCTCCGAAAAAGTGCACCTGCCGAAGCAATCACCGGTCGTGGTCGGCACCTGAGCACTTCTGCCCGTTGGCAGGGGATTGCCCAGGGATAGGGCTCCGTTCGCGCACTCGGTTTGCCTGCAAGTCTCCCCACGTCTCGTCCGGCTTAGGACGAGCGTCGCTAGCTCGGGATGTGATGTCCGGTAAGCCGTGATCGGGGCCGGCCGCATTCCCTGCGACTATCGCACGAAATCGACGCCGAACGTTCCCAGATCGACCGCCTGCTTGGCCGGCATCGCCTTGCTGCGCTCGTAAAGTTCCGCAGGGTCGGCCTTGGCTGCGAGATCACGCAGCCTGGGATAGACCTCTTTCGAATAGAGGTTCATCGACTTCAACGCATCTGCGTCGGAAAGGAACCCGGCCTGCCCCATGATCAGCATGTTGCCGAAGCCGCCGGAGTATTCCCAGAACGCCTTGATCTGGTTGAACACCTGATCGGGCGTTCCAACGAACACGTTGCCGCGCTGCATCTGCTCTTCGAGCTTTGGCTTGGTCGGCACGCCGGCGCCTGAGCGGCCCTTCATCACTTGCGCCGAGACGGCTGGAGGATGGTAGCCCGGCGGGTTAGACCACTCGACCGGCACCTTGTTGGCGTCCATGTACCACATCAGCTTGCGCGCGCCCGCCTCGGCCTCCCGTTCGTTCTCGCCGACGTAGCAAAGCCCTAGATAGGCGAGCCGATCCAGCGCGGGGACCCTGCCGTGGGCCTTGAGGTAGGCTTCGCGGTATCCGCCGAAGATCGTGCGTATGTTCGGGTATCCGGCGAGGAAAACCGCGCCGACGTGACCGTGCTGGGCAACCGGAACCGCCGTGCTCGCGCTCCCCATGGTAACCCAGATCGGCGGATGCGGCTGCTGATAGGGACGTGGCCAAACGTTCACTTGCCGGTGATGATACCACTTGCCCTCGAAGTTGAACGGGCCGTCGTGCGTGGTCCATGCCTTGACGATGAGATCGTGCGCCTCCCAAAGGCGCTTGGTGCCCTGCCACGGCAGGACGTTCGCCGCCGCTGCTTCGTAGGGAACGCTGCGCACGAAGCCACAGTCGACGCGGCCTTTCGAAATCACGTCGACCATCGCCATTTCCTCGGCGACACGAACGGGCTGATTGCGATTGGGCAACGGATTGCCGAGGATCAGCAGCCGGGCCTTCTTGGTCTGGCGGGCCAGGATGCCGAGCATGATCGGCGCTGCCGGCACCATGCACGTGGCTGTTTGATGGTGCTCGTTGAGCATGATGTCGAGCCCGATGTCATCGCATGCACACCAGAGGTCGAGATAGCGATTGTAAAGGTCGTGCGCGACGTCCGGATCGCAGAGCCGGCTGGGAAGGTCGACGCGGATCGAGCGATAGCTGCTCTCGTCGGGCAGATGCGGATAGCAGTCCTCGGTAAACCAATAAGTCTTCATTTGCGCTCTGGCTCCAGGCTCAACGACCGGCGAATGAGAATACGGCATCGACGAAAGCGCCGGGCTGCTCCGACTGCGGCGAATGGCCAGCCTTCTCGATCACGGTCATCGTAGCGCCGCTGATCATCTTGCAGAACGCGCGACCGTAGTCGACCGTCACCACGCCGTCGCTGGCGCCCCAGATGAAGTGAGTTGGCACGTCGATGCGGTGCAGCCGGCGCGGCAGCTTCGGATTGTGCATGAACGGGTCCCAGGTATAGACGCCGAGCGCCATCCTGTTACCGGCGACGATCTCCAGCTGCTCGGGAGTGAGAGCGTTGATGTCGGGCGCACGCGACGGATCATGGAACATTTTATTGGCGAGCTGCTCCGGCGGCAGACCGAACACGTCGGCAATGTCACGATCCTCGCGGCCACCGACCTTGACGCCGACCGCGTCGACGAGGATCAGCTTCGAAAGCCGTTCGGTTGTCATTGTGGCGAGTTCGGCCGCGACCCAGCCCCCCATCGAGAACCCCATCAGGACGACGTCCTTCAGATCGAGTTCGTCGAGCAGATCGAGATAGAGAAAGACGAGGTCGTCGACCCGGTTGAAATGTTCGGGAATCCGCGTCCCGGCAAATCCCGGATGCGTCGGCGCGATGATCTCGAAACGCTCCGCCAGCCGATCGGCGAACGGCATGCCAGCCACCGGACCGCCACCGCCATGCAGCATCAGCAGCGGCCGGCCTTTTCCTTTGCGCACGATGCCGACGTCGATTCCTTGAAGCTTCATAATCCCGAGACTCTCGCTTTTGAACGGACCGGAAACGACCCACTGGCCTTGGGACAATCTACAATGACGCGCACATGCCAGCGCAACAACCACATTAGGAGACCTGGGAACATTCGGCAAACGCTCCGATCGAGAAAGTTGCCTCGACCAGTGCTGGACCGAAATGGCAGTCATTTGTGCGAGTTCGGCGAGCGGGAAGCTCAATGCTGACGGTTAATGCGGCGATTTTCGTGCTGTCCGCAGGCGCAAGTGAGCCTTCGCAAGCACGAGCGCCGGTTCCCGCAGTGGACGCCAAACCGGTCGCTCAATTTTGTGCACGCTCCGCATGATGCCGTTGCCACCGCAGCAGCCGACGCTCGATCGCGCGGAAAACGAGCACCAGCGCCACGCCGATCACCATCAGCACGATCAACGCCACCATCATGTCCGCGATCTGTAACTGCGCCTCCGCTTCGATGATGATCTTGCCCAGGCCGCGCTCCGAGCCGATGAACTCGCCCACGATCACGCCGATAAGAGCGAACGAGATCGCCGGCGACAGCGATGCGAACACCCAGGCGAGCGCGGAGGGCACGTAGACGGTCCACGTCACCTGCCAGTCGCTGGCGCCCAGGAAACGCGCGGCATTGACGAGGTCGCGATCGACAGAGCGAGTACCTTCGAACGTATTGAAGAACACGACGAAGAACACCAGCGTGAGCGCGGTGACCACCTTGGAGACGTCGCCCAGCCCGAACATGATGATGATCAGCGGCACCAGCGCCACCCGCGGCAGCGAGTTGAAGGCGACGATGTAGGGCTCGAATATCCGGGCGAGCGTCTCCGAACGCCCCAACAGCAGGCCGACTGCCACACCGCTGCTGACGCCGACGAGAAACCCCCAGAAGGTATTGCGCAGCGTCGCCAGCGTGTGCGACCAGAGGCTTCCCTTCGGCGACCAGACGCAGCCGAGAAAGCCTTGCGGATCGTTCCAGGCCCAACCGCCCCTGGGCAATGCAAGGCATCCCAGCTCCAGGAACCGGTTCCAGATCAGCGTCGGCTTCGATACGAAGTAGGGATCGAGCACCGTCGGCACCAGCCAGCCGAGGCCGATCTGGCCCAGCGGCGCCTTGAGGTTCCATCCCCACTGCCATGTGGCGAGCATGAACGCCAGGAGACCCCAGCGGCCGATGTGGACGATCGAGTTGGTCGACATCGCTACTCCGCCTTTGTCGCCGCGAACTCTTCACCCAGCGAGTGCCACACTTTTGCGAACAACTCGCCGTAGGCCGCTGTTTCGCGCAGCTTGATGGCATCCCGCGGCCGGGGGAACGGCACGGCGAAATCCTCCTTGATCCGGCCGGGCCGCGCCGACAGCAGTATGATCCGGTCCGCCAACGTCAGCGCTTCCGAAAGATCATGAGTAACGAACACGACCGTCTGCCGCTCGCGCTCCCACATCTCCAGAAGGATCTGGTGCATCTCCAGTTTCGTATGCGTATCGAGGGCGCCGAACGGCTCGTCCATCAACAGGATCTGCGGCTCCATGATCAGCGCACGCATCAGCGAGACGCGTTGGCGCATGCCGCCGGAGAGTGTCAGCGGGAAGGCGTTCTCGAAACCCTTGAGCCGGGCCTGCGCGATCATACGCGCGACGCGAGCCTCCCGCTCGACCTTGGGTACGCCCTTGATCTCCAGGCCGTAGCCGATGTTCCGGGCTACAGTGCGCCAGGCGAACACCGTATCGCGCTGGAACACATAGCCCACCTGCGGCATCACGCGGCCGGCCTCGACGGCAGTACCATCAACGCGAATATCGCCGCCGGAATGCGGAATCAGTCCGGCTATCATGTTCAGTATCGTACTCTTGCCGCAGCCGGAGGGGCCAAGCAGGGCGACAAACTCGCCCTGACGCAGATCGAACGACACGCGATCGACGGCGGGGACGTTTCCGCCTCCGCTGCCGAACGTTTTCGAAAGGTTACGCACCTCGATTCGAAGCGCCCGACCGGCCGAGGCTTCGCTGCCCGAGGCTCCTTCATTTGCCATAGCCGCAGCCATCTCCGCTGGATCAGCCGTACTTGGCTCTGGCTTTTGCCAGGAAGCTCAGGTCCACCATGTCCTTGTAGGGCTGCGGCTTGACCTTCGTGCCTTCGCTGAACCAGACCTTGGCGCCGTTGGTGTATTGAGCCTCGGTGATCTCGCCGGTGTAGCTGTAGATCGGCTTGAGATAGTCGATCTCGCGTGCCGCGACGTCAGGCTTGAAGTTGCCCATGAATTCGGGCTGAACGAGCTTCACGAGATCGGCAGACGACGTTTTCTTGATGTGCTGCAGTGCCCGATAAACGGCATTCACGAAACCTTGCGTTGCACCAGGGTCGGCCGCGATCTGGTCGCCCATCGCAAAGCAGACCTGACCGGGGAAGGTCGATCCGAAGAACTTGAGCCAAGTCGGTTCGTCGACCGCATTGAAGATCGGCGTGCCGAGCTTCTCGTCCTGGGTCGCGAAGTAGATCAGCGAGTTCGCCATGATCGCGTCGACGCGGCCGGTCTTGAAAGCACCCAGCATGTTGGCGCCTTCCCCGACGTTGACGAAATTCACGTCGTCGATCTTGCCGGTCGCGCGCATGATCTGGTCGCCATAAAGCCAGGTCTGCGCGCCGACGCGGGTCACGCCGATGCCCGGCTTGGAGCCGTCTGCCTTCTTCAGCGCGGCGAGGGCTTCCGGGGTTTTGATGCCTTTGTCGAACAGATCCTGGCGGACGATCATGGCGATGGACGCGCGCGTATCCACCGACATCAAAATCTTGCATGACTTGCCCGCGCCGGTCACCGCGAGCGGGTGGATCGGGTCGCCCATCGCATACGGCATCTGTCCGGCGGCCAGCATCTGGCGCACGTTCGTCCCGGAAGACGGCATCGTCACGCGCGCGCCTGGAAGTCCCTCATCCTTGAAGTAGCCGGCAGCCGCGGCAACCATGAACATCAGACTGTTGGAAGTCTCGACTGGAATTCCGAGCAGAACCTCCTTGGCCTGGGCGAACGCGGCATGACGCCCGAGGCCGAGTGTGACGGCTCCCGCGCCGGCACCTGTCAGCAGCGTCCTGCGATCCATCGGCAGCATGTGTCCTTCTCCCTGTCGTTCTTTTCGAACTATAGAACTTCGCCGGCCGCTTGATCGGCTCCGGCAGTCGATTGACGTCAGCATAGCTGAGGTGTGCGTTGGCACAATAAGTCGCGCATCGGCCGGTCGCTCTAGTGTTCCGGCTCCGACATCTGCTTCCCACCGCAGCTTGGTAGCGAGCAAATGTCGGAGCCAATAGGAACACTAATAACATAATGCTTCTAGTGTAGCTTTTTGCATCTGACATTTGGTTCCGAGGTCAGCTGCGAGCGGGTACCAAATGTCAGATGCGCTCCACTAATATCCCACGATCGTCTCCCCGGAATTCGGGCTGATGACCTGCCCTGTCATCATGTCGGTCTCCGGCGAGGCCAGCCAGGCGACCGCATAGGAGATCTCGATCGGTTCGACAAAGCGCCCAAGCGGCATCCGCTTGGAACGTTCGGCGATGTTTGCGGGCGTGTTCGAACCCATTGTCATCTCGGTGACGATGAAGCCGGGCGCAACGGCATTGACCTTGATGTTGAACGGTGCGAGCTCCCGCGCCCATGACTTGGTGAACCCGGATATCGCGGACTTGGCTGCGGCATAGTGCGAGGCGTTCACGTTGCCGCCCATCGCATAGATCGAAGAGATATTGACCACCCGCCCGCTGCGCTTCGACTTCATCGCCGGCAGCACCGCCTGCATGGCGAAGAACGCACCTTTGACCTGGACATCGAACATTTGATCGTAGACGGCCTCGTCTATATCCTCGATCGCCAACCGCTTGCCGCCGACACCGGCATTGTTGACGAGGACGTCGATGCCGCCGAGTTTATCGACGGCAGCGCGGATATCGGACTGAAACGCCTTGATCTCGCGCACATCCCGGACGATCACTTCAGCCTTTCGGCCCTTCGCGCGAACCAGTTCTGCCGTCTCCGCAGCGCCTTCGGTCTTGATGTCATGGACGATGATGTCGGCGCCGCGTTCGGCCATCAGCACGGCATGGCTGCGGCCCATTCCACCGCCCGAACCGGTAATGAATACTTTCTGCCCCGACAAGGTGCCCATGCTTCATCCCCGCTGCTTCCGCCTGGCGCCATGAGCGCTATACAAGCAAAGACACTTCCCCTCGGCGGCTACCATCGCCTAAAGTCGCCGCCAGTAAAACAAGATTTCATTCTGCGAAGGAAGCTCTCATGGCGGACAGCCAATCACCAGCCGGAAAATACGACGCGCGTACCCACAAGATGCTCACGTTCCACGACCTTGTGGCGAAGTTTCGGGAAGGCAGCGATACCCCACGTGCCTTATTGGAACGTTGCGCCGAACGGATCGCGGCGATCGACGGGCCGATCAAGGCATGGGCATGGCTAGATCTGGACCTCGCCCGCAAGCGGGCCGACGCCTCGACCGCACGTTACAAGGCCGGCAAGCCGCTATCGCCCGTTGACGGAATGCCGATCGGCATAAAAGACTTGATCGAGACCTGCGATATGCCGACGGAATACGGGTCGGATCTTTTCCGCGGCAATCGTCCGATCCGCGACGCGGCTGTCGTCTACTTCATGAAGGAAGGCGGCGCTGTTCCGGTCGGCAAGAATGTCACGGTTTGTCTGGGAGGCGGCGATCCCTCGCACACGCGCAATCCCTTCGACACGCGGCGCACGCCGGGCGGCTCATCCTCCGGGTCGTGCGCGGCGGTTGCTTCCTCGATGGTGCCGATGTCGTTTGGCACGCATGCGCGCGGCTCCACGATCCGGCCTGCGAGCTTCTGCGGAACCTACGCGCTCAAGGGGACGTTCGGTGCGATCAATCGCCAGGGCGTGTACTCGGCAGCCCACAGCATGGACCACCTCGGCGTCATTGCCGGATCTCTTTCCGACATGTGGATCACCGCCAGGTATTCGGCGCGACACGCCGGCGGCGATCCCGGTTGCCCCGGCCTTTACGGAGGCGATGCGCCGCCCAAGCCGCTGAAGCCGGCCCGTTTGATCCGCCTCGACACGGCCGGTTGGGCAGCCACACCCGAGCCGGTGAAGGCGCTGTTCGAAGCAAGGGTGAGGGCGCTGCAGGCCGACGGCGTCGAGATCTTTTCGCGCAAGGATGATCCGGGCATCGAGGCCTATGAGCGCCTGCATGCGCAGTCACCGCAATTGTGGACGGCTCTGTACCGATTCGAGATGCGCTGGCCGCTGTTCCAGTATCGCGACTACGACAAGACCAAGCTGCCGCCGCGTCTTCTGGCAGGCCTCTCGGAGGGCGACAACACCTCGCAGGAGAGCTATCGGGCGGCGCTGATCGACCGTGAGCACTTCAAGTCCGCTCATGACGAGCTCGCCAAACGCTGCGATGGATTCATCACGCTGTCGTCGGCTGGTCCAGGTCCCATCGGCATGGACCAGGGCAGCGCGGTCTTCAACGAGGCATCCTCGATCCTCGGCTGCCCATCGATCAACCTGCCTCTGTTCACGCACGAGGATGTTCCGGTTGGCATGCAAGTCCTCGGCCCGTTGCACGGCGACGAAAAGCTTACGGCTGTCGGCCGCTGGATCGCCGAAGATCATTTTCCCCGGAAGGCTTGAGCAGTATGACGATCAAGCCGCCCTCCTCATATGACTTTGTACCACTGCCGGACCGCATGCCCTTGCGGTTCCCCGGCGGCGCGCATGTCGCCGTGATCCTCACGATCAACATCGAGTATTGGGAGCAAGACCGTCCCGGACAGAAAGAGCCTCTGTTTCCAGGCGGTCCAGCAACCATCCCGCACGTGCTGCCAGGCGACGTCTGGGACACCGCCAATTGGACCTGGCGTGAATACGGCCAGCGCATCGGCATCTGGCGTTTGATCGAGGCCTTCGAGGAAGCCGGGATCGCACCGTCGTGCACGTTCAACGGCCTCTTGGCAGTCGAGCGGCGGCGCATCTTCGATGAAATCGTCAAGCGCGGTTGGGAACTCGTTCCCCACAACTGGGCGCAAAACGACCTGCTCACCTACTACGCGGGAAAGCCTGACGAGGAGAAGGCCGTGATCCGGCGCACGCTGGACGTCTACGAGAAGATCGTCGGGCGCCCGGCAAAGGCTTGGTTGTCATCAGCGATCCGCGGCTCGCGCCACACCCCCGCATTCCTCAAGGAGTTCGGCATCGTCGCTTATTGCGATTATCTCAACGACGACCAGCCCTACCTGATCGATACGATCAAAGGACCCATCGTTTGCGTGCCCTATTCAAACGATGTCAACGACTTCAACATGTTTGCACGCGGCGCAGCATCGACGCGTGACGGCATCGATATGTTGAAGGCGTGCTTCAACCAGCTCCACAAGGAAGGGGCGAAGACGGGACGCATCATGAATTTCGGGCTGCACCCGCATGTCATCGGTCAACCCCACCGCATCGCGGCGCTGGCCGAGTTCCTCGACTATGTGAAGTCGCGCGACAACGTCTGGTTCCCGACACGTGAGCAGCTTGCCACTTGGTACATGGGCGTAGCGTCCCAGCACATCCGGAAAGGGCCTTGACGCCCTACGGTTCGCCGATCGAGCGGCCCGCCATTCATGGCCCGTTGACCCCGGCGTAGGTTGCGCCGGACAGTTTCGACATCTCGCTCTTCCACGTGACGAGGTCTTCGATCGAGAAGTCCCGGAGATGGCGGTGCCCGCAGGCGCGAGCCATCACTTGCATCAGTTCGACCGATGACTTGAAGAAGTTTGCGAGGCGCTGGGCTGAGGACTCGATAACAAGTCGTGAAACGAGATGGGGCTTCTGCGTGGCGATGCCGACAGGGCAATTGTTGGTGTGACATGCGCGCATGGCAATGCAGCCGATCGCCTGGATCGCCGAGTTCGAAAGTGCAATCGCGTCGGCCCCCAGCGCGAGTGCCTTGATGAAATCGGCCGGTACGCGCAGCCCGCCCGTGATCACGAGTGTCACGTCACGGCGGTCACGGCGATCGAGATGGCGGCGCGCACGCGATAGCGCCGGTATCGTCGGCATGGAGATGTTGTCGCGGAAGAGGAGGGGCGCCGCACCGGTCCCGCCGCCACGTCCGTCGATGATGATGTAGTCCACTCCGACCTCGAGAGCTGCGTCGACATCCCGCTCGACATGTTGGGCCGACAACTTGAACCCAATCGGAATACCGCCCGTCTTCGCTCTGACTTCGTCCGCGAAGTCGCGGAACTGACTGGGCTTGGTCCAATCGGGAAAGCGAGCAGGTGAGATCGCATCCTGGCCGATTTCCAGCCCTCGCACTTCTGCGATCCGGGCCGACACTTTGTTCCCTGGCAGATGTCCACCCGTGCCGGTTTTGGCGCCCTGCCCACCTTTGAAGTGGAATGCCTGGACCTTGGCGATCTTGTCCCACGTGAATCCGAAACGGGCCGACGCCAACTCGTAGAAATATCGAGAGTTGGCGGCTTGCTCTTCAGCCAGCATGCCGCCTTCGCCGGAACAGATGCCAGTACCTGCCATCTCCGCACCCATCGCGAGCGCACGTTTGGCAGGTTCGGAGAGGGAGCCGAAGCTCATATCCGAAACGAGCAACGGGATGGCCAGCCGGAGCGGCTTCTTGGCGTTGGGACCGATTACGACATCGGTGCCGACGGGCTCGTCGTCGAGCAATGGCGCCGTCGCAAGCTGCGCGGTCAGTATCTGTATATCATCCCAGCTCGGAAGTTCGCCGCGCGGCACGCCCATGGCAGCCACCGCTCCATGATGGCCCGTCTGGGAAAGCCCATCGCGTGCAGTCGCGTGGATCTGGCCGGTGAACGGCTCCTCCGGCGTGCCGTGCGCATCGGCGTATAGCCCGAGATAGTCACTGCGCACGTAGGGTTGGGGATGCTCCTTGGCCCAGGCAGCGATCTCGGCTTCATCGACCAGGACATGGCCGTCCTCGATCCATGAACTGAACTTCCTGAGCACCTCGTGATTGCTGTATTCGGAAACGCCGGAATCGAGCCTGTAGTCCCAATCGTGCAGGCCGCAGATCAAGTTGGAGCCACGTACATATCCGTCGGCAAGCAGCGCACCACGATGCAAGCAGCGGCCATACAATACGCTGACAGCCGCATCGAACCGGACAACGACCAGATCGACCTCACCAACGAGTGCATAGGCTGGCTCCCGATCCCTCAGGTCGTCCCAATTGGCGATCGCGATACGGTTCATGCGTGTCGTCTCCTCGTCGCACCGACATTCGGCGTTTGGCTAGACTGGATGATGAAGGTTCCCGGCCGCAAATGACGTTCGATCAACACTACGTTAGATCGGATGAAACGGGTGACCCGGATGCGTTCGTCACTTAAGATCGCAACGCTGCGGCCTTGCATTATGGATTTGCTCTATGGAGCTTATGGAGGATCTGGTCAGCGACAGTTCCGCAAGCTACATCGAGTTCGAACGCACGTCGCCTTGGAATGACACATCACACAAGCCGTGCTGCTAACCGAGCGGGCAACAAGATGACCTTCGCCGATCTGGTGTATTGGTGTGGCCTCGTCTATGGCGGACTTGGACTTGGCGTCGCGGCGGCGTTTCTCGTTTTTGGTCTTGATCGGGTCGATAGATCGGCGCGCGGATCTTTTGCGTTCCGGCCCCTGCTCGTGCCGGGACTGGTGCTGCTCTGGCCTGTCGTCATCGCCAATTGGCGTCGCCTTCTTTTGCGCGGGACGTGAGTCGAGAAATGCAGCGCCGACATCGCATGATGCATCTCAGGATCTGGATCGCGCTCGCGCTCCTCTTGCCGCTACTTCTCGCCGCTGCGGCTGTCCTCCATCGCGCGCAGTTCGTGACGAGCGCGCCGGTACAACTGGCTCCTCCCGGCAGCGAGGCAAAACGATGAGCGCCGGATACAAGGCCGTCTCGTGGACGCGCAGCAAGATCCTCTACGATGTGGTTCTGATTGCTGGGATCGTGGCCTACATCACGATTTTCTTCCGCTTTGGGGCCTTGCCGGGCCCGGACGGGCTTTCGCCCGATGCGCCGACGCTCGCGATGAAAGCGTTTGGTAGCTGCGGGTTCTTGTTGTTGACGATCGTGCTTGCGATTGGCCCTCTCGCGCGGCTCGATCGCCGCTTTCTGCCGCTTCTATACAATCGCCGCCACTTCGGCGTGATCACGTGCGCGATCGCTGCCAGCCACGCCTCGGCAGCACTCGGCTGGTACTTCGCTTTCAGCGATCTGCCGCCGCTCAAAGCGTTGTTTGCAGCCGATACGAGCTTTGGACAGGTTTCCGGATTCCCGTTTGTCATTCTCGGCGTCGCGGCTTTTCTAATTCTGCTTGTCATGGCGGCGACAAGCCATGATTTCTGGCTGACATTTCTCGGCGCACCCACGTGGAAATCGATCCATATGGCCGTCTACGGCGCATATGCACTCGTCGTCGGCCACTTGGCGCTCGGCGCGTTGCAGGACGCGCGCTCCTGGGTGCTCCCCGCAGTCTGCGCCGTCAGCGTTGTAACCTTGATCCTGCTGCATCTTGCAGCGGCGTTGAGCCAGAACGCTACAGACGCCTGCATCGCGACGGCCTCATCGCCCCCATGGGTCGTTGCCGGAAAGTTGTCGGCGTTCGCGGAAGGCCGCGCCATCGTCGTCCATCTTGCCGACGCCGAACCCGTCGCAATCTTCCGGCACGACAACATGCTCAGTGCCGTCACCAACGTGTGCGCCCATCAGAATGGCCCGCTCGGCGAGGGCTGCGTCATCGACGGCCTGATCACGTGCCCTTGGCATGGCTTCCAATACCGCCTTGCCGACGGTTGCGCCCCGCCGCCATTCACGGAACGCATCGCCACTTACCGGCTCGCGCTCGACGGCGATACGGTTCTGCTCGATCCACAGCCAAATCCGCCGGGCACATACGTCGAACCAATTCGAGTGGGGAGCCCCGTGGCATGAGGAGCACTTCGCCGTGAAAGACGAGTTCTTCATTGGGTGGAGCAACACTCCAGGCCGGCAAACCCGCGCTTTCATGGCGCTGGTTTCTACCGTTCTCATCGCGGGTCTCGCATTGCTGTCGGCAATACTCTCCAGCACCATCAGAGACCCAGGCCACTCGCTTTTCGGGTCGAGCGGACTTCCGCAAGTGGTGCAGGACGTAACGCTCGCTGGTACGCTGACCTTCGATCCTTACCCCATCATCATGCTGCCGCCGGACGCAATGCATCCTCGCGGGCATGGCGTACTGCTCACCGGCGAAGGCAAGCATGGCGTCGCTTTCGACCGCGCCGCGCTCGAAGGCGCCCGTGTCGAGATCAAAGGCTTTCTTCTCAAGCGCGGCACGCTCGACATGCTCGTCGTGAATGGGAGTCCCCGGAAAATCGCGGAGCCGGAAGCCCCTGGACGTCCGCAATCACTTGGGCGGTGGCGGATCGTCGGCGAAATCTGCGACGGAAAATGTGCCGCTGGCGGCATGAGTCCCGGCACAGGCCTTGCTCACAAGGCGTGCGCAAACCTGTGTCTGATCGGAGACGTGCCGCCGGTTTTCGTCTCGAGCCAACCGCTTGAGGGCCAGCAGTTCCTCGTGATTGCTGACGGGCGCGGCCGCGCCCTGGACCACCGCATCCGAGATTTCCTTGCCATGCGCGTTGCTCTGGAAGGTCAGATCGAACGCAGGGGAGACATGCTCGTGCTTCGAACGGATCTGGCACACGCAAGGAGGCTGTAATGTACCGGGCCGCCGCCGTCGCGCTCAGGCTGATCGTAACGCTCGCACTATGTGCCGCCTGTTGGTGGATTTGGTCGACGAGCTTCAGCCTTGCCGCCATGATGCATGTAGGAGAGCTCGATCTCGTCGTTCGTATTCTCGCGATTTTCGTGGCGCTCAGCCTTGCCGACGTGGTGCAGGAACGGCTCGTAGTTCACGAGTGAAATTCCTGCACTCACGGCACGGGAGGACGCGCGACGGACGATGCCGTGCGCGCTTTCAAAGTCCCTCCAAATTGTAGCGCGAAAACTCGTAGCCTTCCTTGACGACGAATTCGAGCAGATAGGGAGCACCGCTTTCGGTCGTTGTAACCGCCTCCTTGAGCGCCGAAGCGATGTCGTCCGGACGCGTGACCCGGCGGGATGCGACACCGAGGGCTTCGGCCAGCTTGGAATAGTTGCCGCCCACGTCGAGCGCCCCGTACTTCTCGGTGGAGAGTTGCAGCACGTCCCGCTCGGCCGCCATCACGCCGTTGTTGAACACGATCGTCAGAATTCCGATCCGGTTCCGCGCCGCCGTCTCGATGTCGAGACCGGTCATGCCAAACGAGCTGTCGCCCATGACGTT
>CANJPN010000031.1 GCA_947475855.1 Bradyrhizobiaceae bacterium | reverse complement strand
TCGCTAAGATGTCCCACGACTCGCCCTCCTTGTGTGAGGCTCTGCCCGGCCAATCCGGGTAACCCTCGATCTCACATCGAAGGCGAGTCGCCTCGCTCGAGGAAGGGACATACAGTCTGGGTCGAGGCCGTCTTCGGCCGAGGCCCAACATATCACGTCGCGCCGAGGAATTGTTGGGCCTCGCTCCGCTCGACCCAACCTACAGGTGTCTTCATGTCCAAAGCCAAAATCGCCGTGATCGGCGCCGGCCTGATGGGGCACGGCATCGCACAAGTATTCGCGCTCGCCGGCCACGACGTGGCGATTACCGACCCGCAGGCCGCATCGCTCGCGACCGTGAAGGATCGCATCGTCGCGAACTTGAAAGATCTCGGCGACGACCCCAAAGCCGTCGAACGCGTGACGCCCATCGCTGCCCTCTCCGACTGTGTGAAAGCTGCCGACTACATCGTCGAGGCGGCACCCGAGGTCCTCGAGATCAAGCAGAAGCTGTTCGCCGATATCGAGGCCGCCGCGCGTCCCGATGCGATCCTCGCTTCGAACACGTCCGTGATCCAGATCACCGCGATCATGCAGAACCTGAAGCATCGCGAGCGCGCGGTCGGCACACACTGGTGGAACCCGCCGTTTCTGGTGCCGCTGGTCGAAGTGATCGGCACGGAGTGGACCAGCGCCGCCACCATCGACTTCACGATGAAGCTGCACAAGGCCGCGGGAAAGACCCCGGCGCACGTGAAGAAAGACGTGCCGGGCTTCATCGGCAACCGGTTGCAGCACGCGTTGTGGCGCGAGGCTGTGTCGCTCGTCGAGAACGGTATTTGCGACGCCGAGACGGTCGACACCGTAATCAAGTCAGCCTTCGGTCGCCGCCTCGCCGTGCTTGGCCCGCTCGAGAATGCCGATCTCGTCGGCACGGACCTGACGCTGCAGATCCATCAGAACGTATTGCCTGCGATCGACAGCCGGCCAGGCCCCTCGCCCTATCTGGAAAAGCTCGTCGCCGACGGCAAGCTCGGCTTCAAGTCGGGCGAAGGCTTCCGCAAGTGGACGCCCGAGCAGCAGGCGGAACTTCGCGCCGCCGTCGTGCAGCACCTCAAGAAGTCGCGCCATTCCTGAACATTGAACGTAGGGCGGGTAAGCAGCATTTCTGCTGCACAACCCGCCGCGCTGCGAACCTCACGGATACCCCGGATAGCTCTTGTCTGAACCGAAGCCCCAGTAGTTGCGCAAAGTCTCCTTGCCCCAGGTCTTCGGCCGCTGCGGTGTGTCCTGGTGCCAGGGACGCGGATCGAAATAGCCGAGCGCTTCGTCGCGCATCTGGTCCATCTCGCAGAAGAACTCGACGCGAACCTCGTCCGCGTTTCGATGATAGATCGCGATGTTGTGGCCGATGATGTGGCGTCCTGGCCCCCACACGAGGCGGATGTCGTGCCGCGCCAGGTGTTCGGCCGCTCGATGGATTTCGCCCCAGTCCTTCACCTCGAACGCGATGTGATGGAGCTTCTGTTCCTCGTCGACGACGAAGTTGACGGTGTGGTGGTCGATGCCGCAGCGCATGAACGTGAAGCTGGTGCCGCGCCAATCCGAGACGCGAAACCCCAAGTGTTCCTCATAGAACTTCGCAACCTTCTGCACGTCGTGGCAACGATAAGCGACGTGCCCGAGCTTCAACGGCTGGATCGTCCCGGGATTTCGCTCGCGCTTTGCGAACTCGTAGTCGGCGAAGATCTCGACCGGCGTTCCTTTCGCGTCGTTGAAAACGAGTGCGTCCTTCACGCCAGGCGAGATGCCGCTGCGCCGCTCGGCCTTGATGCCGGCCTTGTCGAGACGCTTCGCTGCTTCTGCCAGATCGCTGCCAGGCGCGACCTGGAACGCGAGACGCGCTAGCTCTGCCCTGTCGCCCTTTTCAAGGCAGACCGATTCAAGGCCCTCGCGCGTGGCCAGGAACACGCGATCTCTCCCGCGCTCGATCACCTGAAGACCGACGACCTCGGTATAGTAGTCTGTCATGCGGGCGAGATCGGGCGTCCACAGCGTGGCATGGGCAAGTCGGCGGACGGCGACACTGGACATGTGTGGGCTCCGGGCGAACTACTTGATGGCAGTCAACTGGAGCGCGCGCGCGATCGCGGCACGGTCCAAGCCGCCGATCCGTTCGACGACCTTCTGTATCTCCTCACCGGTCACCGGCTCGATGTCGATGGCGAGCTTCTCAGCCTCGGAAAGGAATTGCGGATCTTGCATCGTCTTGTCGAATGCGCGCCTCAATAAAGTGATCCGTTCCTTTGGCACGTCGGGAGGAGCGACGAGCGGCCACGCGATCGTCTGCGGCGCGAACGCCAGTTCGAGCGCCTGCCTGTCGATCTCCGTCTTGGCGAGATCCATGATCAAGGGCACGTCCGGCAGGTCCTTCGCCTTTTCGTGCGCCATCTGAACCAGGATGCGGATCTTCTTGTCGGCGAGCCATTCCCGCGAGCGGCTCTTGACGCTGCCCCATGACCAGCCGAAGCGGCCGTCTACCTCGCCGGCCTCCATGGCCTGAGTGACGTTGTTGCCGCCTGGATAGCCCTGCACGATCTTGATCTTCGCACCGGTGAGATTCTTCAGGATCATCGGAAAGCGGCCGGTGTCGTCGGTCGAGCCGGTGGCGCCGACGACGAGCTCGCGCTCCTGCAGGTCGGCGAGGCTCTTGAATGGCTTGGTGTGCCAAACGACGCCGACGGAAACTTCCCGGCTGGTGCTGCCGATAGGGTTGAACCGGCTAGGGTCGTATTTCGCCTGGTCAGGATAGAACAGTGGCTCGATCGGATAGCCGCGCGTGATCATCGCGAGCGCAGTGCCGTCCTTTGGCGCGACGGTATAGAGTGTGAGGATCGCCTTGATGCTGCCGGAGCCCGGCTGGTTTTGCGGGATGATCGTCGGCTGGCCCGGAATGTACTTTGGCATGTGGCGGGAAAGCAGCCGCCCGATCGCGTCATAGGTTCCGCCGGCAGAGTAGCCGATGATGATGTCGATCTTCCGGCCCTTGTAGAAATCTTCCGCCGCCGAAGCGTAACCGCTCAACGCGAGCAGCAATGAGCCCAGCAGGGGAATCCCGGAAATCGCCTTCCTCATCGGAGGTCTCCAACAGGTGTTTCCTCGTTGGCCGACCCGGCCATTTCTTTCTTGGCGTCGATATCCCGCCGTTCCCAGGTCGGGCCCTTCGAGATTATGACTCTTCGCCCGGAATTGCCTAGCCCCCACAGCCACGCGCAGCGAAATCCGGCGGTTGCTCGAGCCTTGACCCGTCGAACAGGCGGATACAAGATGCACGGGTATTTGGGCCGCAGAGCGAAATTCGATTTAAATCCGCAGTTCGCGAATTCAGTGCGATGCCGGATGGCGACTGCAACAACAGCAAGGGGAGGCCTCACGATGGATGATGCAACGAGCTTCAAGCGCCTGCCCAAAGTTGCCACCGACAATGCCGTGGTGTTCTCGATGCGGAACCTGCCGTTGTTGGAGCAGGGCACGACTTATGACCCGCTGGCGACAGCGGAGAACATGTGGGCAGCCGTGAAGGTCTATGCCAGCGGCGGCGAGAACGCCCTGCACGCCCACGGCGGCGAGGATCATGCTTTCATCGTGCTGCAAGGCAAGGCCACGTTCACGTTCGGCGACGGTCGGACGTCCATCGTCGGTGTGCACGAAGGCGTGATGATCCCGAAGAACGTGCAGTACAAGTTCGAGGCGGACGAGGCGGAGAATCTTGTGTTGTTGCGGGTCGGAGCGGGCGAGCGCAAAATCAAGAGCCTCGACGATCTGACCCCGTTCGGCACGCCGAAGGATGTCGTCAAGCAGACGAGCTTCGCTGACGGCTCCACCAAAGTCGGCGACGATCCGAAGAACGGAGAGACCGCCAAGCGACGCATCTATGCCAAGGGCAAGTTCTTCTCGCCAGGTTGAGTAAGACGGCTGATGGCGGTGTCAGACCCTCCGGGTCTGACACCCTGACGTGCGATAGCTTGGAGTGTTCGAGCACGGTGTCAGACCCGGAGGGTCTGACACCCCTTTTCACCGGGAGCAGGAAATGCCGCAACTACCCGTCGATGCATCGAAGTTCGCGGGCATGTCGGAGGAGCAGGCGCGCACGTTCCCGCGCCGCACCGTCGTCGGCGAGGAGCTCTCCGGCGCTCAGGTTGCGGCGATGCCGCGCATGATTTCGACGGACTCGCACGTGATGGAACCGGATGCGGTCTGGCAGCAACTCACCCCGCGGCTGCGCGATCAATTGCCCAAGGTGCCGTTCCGCAATTCACCGCCGGGCGCGACCGATCCGCATCTGCGATTGCGCGATCAGGACACCGATGGCGTCGCCGCCGAGATCCTGTTCCCCAACTATGGCATGGCGCTGTTCGGCATCGACGACATCGAGACGCAACAGGAGTCATTCAAACTCTACAACGATTGGATCCACGACTTCTGCGCGGTCGACAAGAAGCGCCTTTATGGCGCGCCGCTCGTGTCCGTCTACGACATCAAGGCCGGCATCAAGGAGATGCATCGCGGCCACGACATGGGGCTCAAGGGCGCGATGATCTGGCAGGTGCCGGATCCACGTCTGCCGTTCACCGACCCGCATTATGAGCCGTTGTGGGCGGCCTGCGCTGAGGCCGAAGCACCCGTGATCTGCCATATCCTGACGGGGCATTCCTACATCAAGACCGGGCAGAAGGGCGGAATTCAGGGACTGAAGGACGCCACCAACGCCAAGACGAACGATTCCGCCAATACCTTGTTCGACTTCATTTTCTCCGGTGCCTTCGATCGTCATCCCAAGCTGCGCCTGCTGATGGCGGAAAGCGAGATCGGCTGGCTGCCGTTCCTGCTGCAGCAGTGGGACTACTATTTCGAGCGCTTCCGCAAGGATCGCCCGATGCCGATCAACCGTAAGCCCAGCGAGATCTTCGAGGAGCATGTCTACGGCACGTTCCTGGAGGACTATGTCGGGACGCGGTTCTTCCCCTGGTGGGGCAACAAGAACTGCATGTGGTCGAACGACTATCCCCACTTCAACATGACGTTCCCTCACTCGCGCAACGTCGTCGAGCATCACCTCAAGGGCCTCGATGACGCCAAACGGAAGCAGTTGACCTGGGACAACGCGGTGCAACTGTTCAAGCTCGACATCCACTAAGAGCCTTCTCCTCCCCCTTGCGGGGGAGGTGGCGCGTAGCGCCGGAGGGGGCAGCGCCGCTCAGGAGATTGCAGTTCGGAGCATCCTTTCGATGCCCCCACCGCCCCTTCGGGGCACCTCCCCCCCAAAGGGGGGAGGAGATGCAGGCACGCGCAAGATTGAATGCCGTGCGCCTTCACCCACGCCCCGCATGCTGATCGAGGAACGTGCGGCAGACCTCGAAATCCCGGTCGTAGCCGGGCGGCAGTTTCGCGTTCTTGTCCTTGGCGAGGCGTTGCGCGAACGCGATCATGCGCTCGGTAGGCGGCCCACGTCGCGACTCTTGTTTCGTCTCACCGCTATTGTCTGGCGCACGACTTTGCGTGTGATCCGGTCGGCGGATCGGCGTTGGTGTCGCCTGCACTCGAGGCCTTGGAGCTTCATCCCGGCTCATCCGTGAAGCATCAGGTCCACGGCTGGCGCCACCATCGCTCTTGACGTTGCGCTTCTTCACTCCGCCTCGCGAACGCGGCGGTGCCCCTTCGCCAGAGGCGCGCACCGCTTTCCGATTGGCGCTCTTTGACGCCCTGATCTCAGGCGGCTGGCTCAAATCGACCTTGAATCCATTGCGCTGTGTGAGTGCACGGATGAGACGGTCTGCTTCGCCCGCGATTTCGTCGATAACCGCGCGGAAATCAGCCTTGCCCACCACCACGTCGTCGAGCCGCATTTCCCATTCCGCGGTCGTGCCGGGATCGACGAGCGCAGGCGCGGCTGCCCTCAGCAGTTCGAAGATCTGCAGGCCCGCCGGTGTTGGAACGACATTCTTGCCGTCGGCTGCAAGCAGGCACTGCCGCTTCAATCCCTTGATGATCTCAGCACGCGTCGCCGGCGTGCCGATGCCTTTGGCTTCCTTCAGCCGTTCGCGCAATGCTCCGTCGTCGACGAACCGCCATGCGTTCTGCATGGCATCCACAAGCGTGCCCTCGCTGTAGCGCGGCGGCGGCGCGGTCTTCTTCGCCTGGATCTTAGGTTTCGACAGCGTAGCCGCTTCGCCATGCCGAAGCTGCGGCAGCGTCTGGCTGGCGTCGGCGTCGGCCTTCTTGGCCTTGGCGCCCTTGGCCTCGGCTGCGGCTTCTTGGGCTTCCGGATCGCCATTGCCGTAGACGGCCTTCCAGCCGGGCTTCACGGGAATCCTGCCGACGGCTCGAAACTCCGCCGACCTCGGACAGGCTTCCGGCGCGACGCCCTCCGCGAACGACTCCGGTGTCACCGGAACGTTCATGCTCACGCTCGTCTGCGTGTACTCGTAGTCCGGCATGACCGCCGCGAGATACGACCGGCAGATCAGCGCGAACAAACGCTTCTCATCGTCCGTCAGGCGAGCGATCCGAGTTTCCAGATCGTCCATCACGTTGACGTTGGGCACGATCGCATGGTGCGAGACGCCTTCCAGCGACTTGTCGCAGAAGTGCCCCGACTTTCCTTTCCGGATCACGGGCGGATCGATGGACAGATGCGCGAAGCCGCGCAGGCGCAGCATCGCCCCGACGATCGGCTTCACGTCCGCGATCTGGTTCTCCGCAAGGTGCCGCGCCTCGGCACGCGGATAGGTGATGACCTTCTTGCCCTCGCCGTCGTAGAGCGCCTGCGCGATCTCGAGCGTCTTGTCGGCAGTCCATCCCCAGCGCTGGCCACAGGTCTTCTGCAAGCCCGGCAGGTCGTAGAGGCGAGGCGGCTCTTGGCGGCGATGTTCTACGCTGACCGATAGCGGGCCGGTGAATTTGGTAGCGGCATTGGCGATCGTGTCGGCAACAGCTTGATCGCGGATCCGCGCCTTCGCCGGCGGCGCATGGCGCATCGTGAACGTGCCGCCTTCGACCTTCGCCGCCGCCAGGATCTCGAAATAGTCGTCGACGACAAAATCGCGAATCTCTATCTCGCGCATGCAGACGATGGCGAGCGTCGGTGTCTTCACCCGGCCGATGCCGATGACGCCCTTCGTGCCGCGCGCAACGAGCGTCCGCGTCGCCGTGCGGGTCAGCGACAGGTTGAAGATCTGGTCGGCCTGCTGACGCGCGACGGCGGCCTCGTACAAGGGCCGAAGCTCGCCGTTGGGCTTGAGCTTGTCGAATGCTTGGCGCAGTGACTTCGGATCCTGGGCGGTGAACAGCGCGCGATGCACTGTGCCGCGGTAGGCCAGGTGTTCTAGAATTTCCTGGCCGATCAACTGGCCCTCGCGGTCGCAGTCGGTCGCCAGGATGACCTGTTCGCAGCCCTGCAGAGCCGAAGCGATGGCCCGGAGCTTGGCCACCTTGTTGCCCTGGTTGGCTTCCCGGGTCGGATAGAGGTCGTTGGGCTTCAGCAGCACGCACGCCCAGCTCTTCCAGTCTGGATTGACCTCGTGCGGTTCGGCGAGCCGCAGAAGGTGGCCTTCCGCCGGCAGGATCTGCCCGAATCTGGTTCCGAGTGCTGCCCGTAAGTCACGGGCCTGGCTCGTTTTTTCCGTAATGATGAGTGTCGTCATGCCGCCCAAGCTGCCCGAAACCATCTGGGCTGCCAACGGCCCCTGCGTGGATATCCAGAGCCTTGCTGTGGACGCAGCAGAAAGCGATGCAAGATGGTCACGGGTGTGCGAGCTGGATCGCGACTGGGTGCCGCGCTCGACACGGGTAAAGCGGAGCGCTTGCCGGAGGATCGCCGTTCACGGCCGGAAGCTCGTCTTCCCGGCAGCTATGATGCGATCGATGACGATGACCACTTCTCGATCCAGTTCAGTGCTTGCCGTCGCAGTCCCATTTTCGTGATGCGCACCGGCCGCGTCTTCCAGGATGCCGGTGACTTCCCGGGGACTTATGAGCTTTAGGTCGGACAAGGCAAGCAGCAGGGATTCGCAGATCGAGAGCGCTGCAACGCCTGGCGCGGTGCTCTTTATATCTGTCGGTTCGGTCATCGCGTGCTGTCCGCAAGGGAGCGGCGGCATGGGTTGCCGCACTGTTATTGGGCAGCTTAGCTCGCCGTCCACCAAAACAGACTAACCTATGCTAGTGTGGCGTCGCGACTTGATTGACTGATGTGTGCGGCAAGGACGGTGTCACTTAAGGCGCGATGAACGCCACACCAAGAAAATGATTTAACTGGTGGTCCTTGTGCCGCGCCAAAATCGAACCCGGTCGCGGCCATGATACGATTTTGGCGCGACGGGCCACTAGTGTTGTCTCGGCGAAATCGACACGACCGACGATCCGCCCGGTTCTGCGACATAGCCAGAACTTTTTCTGAGCATCGCTGAAAGCCCTTGGGAGGGCTTGGAACCTCTCTGAGTGTAGATCGTTTTCGTGGTCGTCCAGGTTAAAGACTCGAGCTTGAACCGGAAAGGTAATGTGCGTCATGCAGGCGGCGGCTGACCGGCTCGCGGCAAAACTGAACACGTTCGTTCAACTCTCCTACGGAGAGCTGGACTGCTTGACCAGGCTTCAATCGAGGCCAACCAGCGTGAAGATCGGCCACGCGCTCGTGCAGGAAGGCCAGACCGGACATAAGGCCTTCATTCTTCAAGCGGGTTGGGCATGCAGCTTCAAGAGCATGCGCGATGGCAACCGGCAGATTATCGGCTTTCCGATCCCGGGAGACTGCATCGGCCTGCGAAGCGTGCTGTTGCGAACGTCGGATCACTCGTTCTCGGCGTTGACGGAGGCAACCGTCAGTGGGGTCGACGCATCCCGGATGATCGGCATCTTCAATGAGTTTCCGCGGCTTGGCGCTGCGATCTTGTGGGCTGCCTCGCGTGAGGAAGCCATGGTCGTGGAGCACCTGGTGAATATCGGCCGCCGCAGCGCTCTGGAGCGGACGGCCAATTTTTTCCTCGAGCTGGGCGAGCGCTTGCGACTGGTCGGGTTGGCCAGTGAAACGACGTACGCCTGCCCGCTCAATCAGTACGTTCTCGCCGACGCGCTTGGGCTGAGCGCGATCCACGTCAATCGAGTACTCCGCCAACTTCGAGAACTCGGGCTGATGACGCTCAAGGGCGGGCAGGTTGTCATTCACGATGTGACAGCGCTGGAGCACCTCGGTGGCTTCGAGAAGCAGGATCCTGTCACTCGAACCTGAAGCAGTAGTCGAGTGAAGTATCTGCCTTGTCGCTAACTCAGATCAGTATGGCGGCCGCATAGTAGGCCTAGCTTGCATCTGTGGCAGATTCGCCGACGCTGCCGGCAGCAACCGCCATTGAGAAAGAAAACCGCGATGCAACTACCTGAAGAATTGCAGCCAGCACTCTGGGGCGCTGTCTGTGGAGCCGCCGCTGTAGCGATAGTCGGTTTCAGTTGGGGCGGATGGGTTACCAGCAGCGCGTCGGAAGCCTTGGTGAAGCAGCAGGTTTCAAAGGCTGTGGTCGCCGCGCTTGCCCCCATCTGCGTTGATAACTTCAACCGCGGCAAAGATGCATCGTCGCAACTCGCCGAGCTGAAGAAAGCAAAATCCTGGGAGCAGGGCACATTCGTGTCGAAGGGCGGCTGGGCTGCAATGCCAGGCACGGCGTCCGTGGATACGGCAATGGCCAACAGCTGTGCCGAGATGCTTGTCGCAGCCAAGCCTTAGTCGCAGCTCGGCCTATCAGAATTCAACCTGCAGCGGGGAAAGCTCATGGCTAAAAGTCAAATGAAGGGCAATCGCGAGAAGCGCAAGCCCAAGTCCGACAAGCCGAAGGTAGCGACGGCGCCTGCCTCGATCTTTGCGCCAGCCGCCAAGGTCAAGCCCGGAAAGAAGGCCCGCTGAACGGCGGCATCACGAGCGGTAACGAGGACAGATGGCGCGTCATAAATTCAGGCTTGGGCAGCTTGTCGAGTTCGTCCCGGACAAGCTGCAGGTGTCGGTGCCATCAGGCACCTACAAGATCACGCGCCTGCTTCCCGCGGCAGGGCGCGAGCTGCAGTACCAGATCAAAAACACTGCGGAGGTGTTCGAGCGTATCGCCCTGGAGAGCCAACTGGCGGTTCACACCTCTTCCTAGTGGCCCGTCGCGCCAAAATCGTATCATGGCTGCGACCGGGTTCGATTTTGGCGCGACACAAGGGCCACTAGTTAAATCATATGCTGAGTGTGGCGTTCATCGCGCCTTAATTGACGCCATCGTTGCCGCACCCATCAGTCAATTGAGGCGCGACGCCACACTAGCCGGAATCGCGGACTGTGGGGTCTCTCGGCCCTGCCTCCACGTGGCAGTTGCACGACGTCCGGACTGGGATGTGAAAGCCTGCGGGTAGGCTCCAATATCGGGGCCGCTCACCGGTGGAGGCTGAGATGCATGAGCTGGGCGAGATACAAAGGCTGCTCTCGGAGATTGCAGAGCTGCTGAAATCCGGAAAGACTCCGGACAAGCGCAAAGCTGTGAATAAGTTGCGCGAGCTGTCGTCGATTGCAACGACACTGGGCTTTACGATCGCGCCACGGCGCTGATTGAAATCCTATGGATTTCGTAGTGACGAGATGCAGCGAGCACGGAGCGCCTGGATCGCCGGTTTAAGCCGCGTGTCCCATGTGATGCGACCCGTCGTGGCTCCATGACCGGATGCCGCCGAGCCCGAATTTTGAATGTCGCTCACAATCCACCCGCGTGGCGCACTTTCCATCCGTGCGAATTGGATTTAACCAATTGAAATCATTGGCTGGGGCGGAAGGGATCGAACCTTCGCATGACGGAATCAAAATCCGTTGCCTTACCGCTTGGCTACGCCCCATGACACGAGGAGAATGCGCGCGGAACTCTCCTTGCGCGGCGCGGACCATAAGCGCAGCGCGGTCAGAGGGCAAGGCATCGAAATCAGGTGCCTGCAACACGGGCCGGTGGGGCGGCGGCCGCCTAACGGACGGGGCCGGTCGTCGATGCAAGGGGAGGGCACAGGCCGGATGTTCGACTGTCGCCGCGATATTCTCACAGATGTTTGTCGATCTCGCCGCCCGGCTGCCTTGTTTGTGATGAAATGCACCGCCATTATCCCAGACGCGGTACTAGGGGTTTGGGGTCTTCGGTGTACCCCACTATACATCTGCCGCAGCGGCTTGTGGCGTGGAGCAGGACCAGGGTGCAGCCCGCGGGGATTGGCAATGTGGGCCAAGCTGCGGATCGGGTTGCGGCAAGGCTGCGGGGCCGTGTGAGGGGCCTGCAATACGTAAGTTGAGAGGCCAAGGGGCGATTGGGAGCAATGTCGGGCAATCCGCCAGCGATCGAATGGTACATTGCGCGCGAGGGCACGCAACATGGACCTATTTCAGATGTGGAGTTGCGCAAGTTCCTCGAGCTTGGCCACCTCCGCCCGACAGATCTCGTCTGGTGCGCCCGCTTCACCGAATGGCAGACCGGCCAGCAGGCCTTCCCCGACAGTTTCGGGCCCAAGCCCGCGCCGCCGGCCGCGCCGGCCGTGGCGGCTACTCCAGTCGTAGCGGCCCCCGCCCCTGCGATTGTTGCCCCTCCCGCTGCGGCTGTTGCCGCAACCGCTCCAAGCCAGGTGTCCGTTGAAAGTGCCGCCTGGGCCGAACCGATGCGTGCCGACGCCGGCTATAACAAGACGGCTGGTACCCAATCTGGACATCAGCATGAGTTTTCGGCGGGATTGTCGGCCGAGCCGGCCCCAGGGCCTCTCGATCGGGGGCCGCAAGCAAACTTATCTGCTCCTCACCTCGATGAGGAGGACCAGATCGACGAGCCCGCGCCAGACCGCAAGCGCGGCTGGATCGGCATGGCTACGGCGGCATTCGCGGTCCTCTTGATTGCCGGCGGCCTCGGCTGGTTCGCATGGCAGAACCGGACGCTTGTTACCGGCGCTTCGGCTATCGGCACGGTGCTCACGACGGCCATCAGCGGCGGCCAATCGACCGAAACTTTCCGCACGGCGCCTTACATGGCGGCGGGTGAAACCAAGGCCGAGATCGACGCCTCGCTGCAGAATATCGCGGTGTGGCGCTACCTGAAGCGCGAGTTCGCCGACTGGTACCAGGAGATCGTCGGCGAAGTGGAGAAGATGCGCATCCAGAAGCAGGATGAACGCTACATCACCCAGTATTTCGTCAACGTCATCGTCACGCTGCGCCGGCGCAATGCGCTTGCCGCCTTGCAGTCGTCGCCCGAACACCTGCGCGCGATGGCTACCTCCTTTGTGACGAATCTCAAGCAGCTCGGCTCACGCGACGGCGCGACGTGCTACGCGTTCATAACGCATGGCGAAGCCAGCCCCTTCATGATCGAGCTATCCAAGACGCCGGCCTTCGCCGAGACGCTGCAGAAGCAGATGATCGCGGTATTCTCGGGCGTCGTCGACGCGCGTGGCAGCCGCAAGGTTCACCCCAACACCCGTCGCACCGACTACGATGCCTTGACCGAGGATCTGACGAAGAATCGCGGTTGGTCGCAGCAGGATCTGGCGACGTTCTCCGATCCGCAAAAGCTGTCGACGACGCTGCCCGACAAGGTGTGCACGCTCGTCCAGGATTGGTTCTCCACGCAATTGGCAATGAAGGACCAGGAATTGCAGACACGACTGCTGGCCGAAAGCCTGAAGCCCCTCGTCGGCGGTTGAAACTGCTCTAGTCATTAGAATTCAGAGCATCTTTATCCGACCAGCGGTTCGCGAAAGCTATTCCGTCTGGTTGGATGATGCTCTAGGAATCTCTCTCGGTGCGATATGCGATGTCGCGCGGGGAGGTTTCGATGCAGGATCGTCGCTGGTTCATCGGCAGTGCTGGCGCTCTCGCAGCACCCGCCATTCTCGGCGCCGCGCCGCTCGCTTTGGCACAATCGCCGCCGCCATCCTGGCTCGAACCCTCGCTCCTCGCCAAAGCCAAGGCCGAGGGCGGCTCGCTCACCGTTTATTCCTCGGTGAACGAGCCCGAAGCCCTACCGCTTTGGAAGGACTTCGAGACCGCCGCAGGCATCCGCGTCGATTACGTCCGCGCGTCCGACACGGCCATCATCGGCCGCATTGCACTCGAGGCACGCGCACAGCAGCGTTCGTGGGACATCGTCGTCACGACGGCGGTCGGCCGCTTGCCGCAGGAGTTCCTGACGCCCTTCGATCCGTTGCAGGCGAAGGACTATCCCAAGGTGGCCTTCGGACCTGGCAATCGCTGGTACGGCGTCTATTCCAACATCTGCGCGCCTTCCTACAACGCCAAGCACGTCGACGCAGCGACACTGCCAAAGTCCTATGAGGAGTTCGCCGAGCGGAAGGACTGGGCCGGCAAGGTCGCCATCGACGTGCACGATGAGCAGTGGCTCGTCGGCCAGGTCCGCCACCACGGGGAAGCGCGCGCGCGCAAGTTCCTGGCGGCGATTGCCGCCAATTTGAAACCGACACTGGTCGACGGACATCTGGCTCTCGCCCGCCAGATCGGTCTCGGCGAGTACTGGCTTGCGGTGTCGAACTACATCAATCTGACCAACAACGTCGCCATGAATGGCGGCCCCACGGATTATTGGATCATCGACCCGCTGGTGGTGATCTACGGCGCCGTCGGCATATCCGCACGCGCGCCGCGTCCTTCGACGGCGCTGCTCGCCGCGAACTTCCTGATGAGCCGCGAAGGCCAGGGCAAGCTCACCCACGCCGGCCGCATCCCCGTTCGCACCGACATCACGCCGAACCCGCCCGACCTGTGGAAACGCCTTGACGGCCACAAGCTCGTCCCGGTCAATCTCACCGGCGACGAAGAAAAGAAAGCCACCGCCGACTTCAACTCGATCTTCAGGCCGCGGTGATGTGGGGAGGGGGCTGAGCCGTGCGAACGAGGGTCATAAATGGTGGCTGTCCCGATTTATTGTCCCGATTTAATTGGATTTAATTGGATTTAATTGGGCCCGATCTCCGTTGACCAGACCTTTCTCAACTCAAGCACCATATCTGTTATCTCATTCCCCTCGCATTCTGGGTGCGAGGCGGCAACCACTCCGCAGAGCAAGTGCCACTCTCGGAGATTGGAGAAATCGCCCGTAGCGACCTCAATTTCTTTGAGGCGCTCCCACAAACCGGGTTGTTTTTTTAGTATATCCCTTTTTGCGGCTTGGACCTCTTCCCGCCCCCACTGCCTCGATTTGGCAATCTTCATGGCGACCTCCGCACTGCCACGCAGCACTCCAAGCGTATTCCTTGCGCTGTTCGTGCCGACAGCATTCGGTAATTGGGGACCGGTAATTCGGTAATTGGGGACAGCCACCATTTTCGGCCTTCGTCGCGCTTCCCGATGAGCGACATCAATCCTGCTGAAAGCGCCATTGATCCTCCGTGTGCGTGCCCCGGGTTCAAGCTAATGGGAGGGCGCGGCGGCAGCAAGGTGTGGCTACGGATGCGGGGCCTGCGTCCGCCGCCCGAAAAGGTGGCTGTCCCTCATTTCCCCGCCGCCTCACCTCGCCGCTTCACTCGCGATGACCGAAAACCCGCTCGGGGTATTGCGGGTCGTGCTGGGCGCCGTGGCATCCGTCAGCACGATCGTCGTCCCGGGATGAAAGGTCTGCGCGATCTGCTGCGCGCGCTGCGAATCGTAGAACCGCACGCGCCGCATCGCCTTGTCGCCCTGCCATTGTACGATGTGGGCTTCGCTCGGCTTCTTGCCCAGTCCGAACGACAGGAACGCGAGGCCGGAGCCGTCTGCAGCAGGACCGATCAGGGAGTAGACGTGCGTGCCGAGCGGCTTTGCCGGCTCCGCGAACGAGACCGGATACGAAGCCTGCAACTTGCCGTCCCGCGAGATGTGCGCCATGCCGTCGGCGCGCGAAATGACTACCGAAGCCGACGGATACTTCACCTCCGCATCCCACGGCCCGCGTGCCTTCTTCTGGGCCACGGCCTCGCTAACGGCGCGGGCTTCGATCTCGGCGACTTTGGGCATCAGCACGCCGGGATGCACGACGCTGCCCGGTTGTGTCCGCTCGTCGGCGATGATGACGGCCGAGCCGTTATGCGTGACCTCGAACAGCAGCGCGGAGAACTTCAGCGGCAGCCGGATGCAACCGTGCGAGGCCGGAAAGCCCGGGAGATTACCCGCGTGCAGTGCGATGCCGCCCCAGGTGAGGCGCTCCATGTTGGGCATCTGCGCGCCCTTGTAGATCGACGAAACGTGTTGCCGCTGCTTTTCCAGGATCGTGAACACGCCGGTCGGCGTGCGATGGCCGGGTTTACCCGTCGAGCACGACGAGCGGCCGATCTCGACACCGTTGCGGTAGACGTGGGCGAGCTGCTCTGGCAGCGAAACGATCATGACAACGGGTCCGGCAGGCGAGCGCTCCGGCTCCCAGATGAACTCTCCGGGCTTCAACGGCCGATCCGGCGCGAAGCGCTGAGTATGTCCTGGCGATGCCAGCAGGGAGGCCGCGCCTCCTAAGCCGAGCTGAAGCAATCGTCTGCGGCCAAGCATCAAATCCTCGCGTTTCGAAACAATCCGTGTCGTTCTTATGCTTTGCTGCCCGGTGTTGTGGCGCGTCCCACTTTCAGCGCAATGCAGCATGGGCAATTACGCAACCTCTCGAGGCCCCCGTCAATTGGCCTCGAACTACCGGCGATCGCAGCTGGGCCGGGGTGCGGCAGGCGGCACCTCACCTCCCCCCTCGCACCTAGCTTGAACCTCCGCTAAAGTCACCGCCACACACCAACGCACTCACCAGCACCCGGAGGAGACCCCATGAAACTCGCCCGCTTCGACAACGACCGCCTCGGCGTGGTGATCGGCACCAACGTGCACGATATCACGGACATCCAGACCGAGATCCGCAAGGCCCACCCCTATGCCACCTATGCCGACGCGGTGATCTCCGCCCTGCCGACATGGCGCGGCCGGATGGAGGACGCGGCCAAGAAGGCGCCGGGCAAGCCGATCTCGTCGGTGAAGCTGCTTTCGCCGATCGCGCGTCCCCCCAAGAACATCGCCGCGCCGACGAACTATGCCGCCCACATCGCCGAGATGGCGAAGCGCCGCGAAGACGGCATGAACATCGGCAACCACTCGCCCAAGATCAAGGAAGCCGGCATCTTCCTGAAGTCGAACACTTCGATCGTCGGCGTGTCCGAAGGCATCCCGATCCGCTTCCCTGAGCGCCGCAACGAGCACGAGGCCGAGCTTGTCGTGATCATCGGCAAGCAGGGCACAGACATCCCGATCGGCAAGGCGATGGACTATATCGCCGGCTATTGCCTCGGCCTCGACATGACGACGCGCGGCCCGGAAGATCGCTCGTTCCGCAAGTCGATCGACGGCTACTCGGTGCTCGGCCCGTGGTTCGTGACCGCCGACGAGATCAAGGACCCCGGCCACATGCCGCTGAAGCTCGACGTGAACGGCGAGGTCCGCCAGGACACGAACACCAGCCAGTTGATCTATGACATCCCCAAGCTGATCGAGTTCGCGTCGTCGTTCTACACGCTGTATCCCGGCGACGTGTACTACACCGGCACGCCCGAAGGCGTCGCCCCCGTGAAGCCCGGCGACACCATCCGCGTCGTCGCCGACCCGGCACTCGGTGAACTCGTCATCAAGTGCCGTGCGCACGAGATCGGCAAGACCTGAGACGGCACGGTGGTGTCAGACCTCGAAATCTGACACCATCGCGGACCACTCGCACCTGGAAATAGCGGGTCGAGGGACGCGTCCCTCGTCGGGGTTGCAAGGGGCGAGGCCCCTTGCATGGCCGCAGGCCATCGTTTCCGGCACACGGCAGCTTTCCAGCCTTGCCACGCGTGACCGCCCCTGCCAGCATCAAAGAAAATGCCGGAGGAACGCGCCATGACCCCAACGGTGATGCGAACAGCCGTTAGCGTTTTCGCGACTGCACTCGCGACCGCGAGCCAAGCCACACCTGCGTTTGCGCAATCGCCTGACGACACCGCCGCGTTTTTTCGTGGCAAGACGATCTCCGCCATCGTCGGCTTCCAGGGCGGTTCGTCGTCCGACGCCTACATGCGCACGTTCGCGCGACATGTAAGCCGGCATCTGCCGGGCAATCCGAACGTAGTCGTGCAGCACATGCCGGGCGCGGGCTCGCTCATCGCCGTGCAGCACCTCGCCAACGTCGCGCCGCGTGATGGCACGGTGTTCGGGCTCTACAATCCCGGTGTGCTGATCGAACCGCTGCTCAATCCGCAATCGAGCCGTATCGACCCGCGCACCTTCGGCTGGATCGGCAACTTCGCCGACGAGCAGACCATGTGCGGATTCTGGTCGAAGGACATCTCGACGCTCGCCGACCTCAGGAAGCGCGAGATCGCGTTCGGCGCGACCGGTGGAACGGCTGGCTCGGCCGTCGAAGGCCGCCTCGTCGCGCGCATGCTCGGGCTCAAGTTCCGCATGGTCGAAGGCTATCGAGGTCTCGCGGAAGTGCGGCTGGCGGCGGAGCGCGGCGAGATCGACGGCCATTGCGCGCTGTATATGTCGATCTTGAAATCGGAGCAGGAAGCGGCGTGGCAGGCGGGCAAGATCAAGATCCCAATTCAGGTCGGCTTGACGAAGCATCCCGAGCTTCCCGAGGTGCCCAACCTGTTCGATCTCGTGGATGAGAAGCAGAAGAACGTGCTGCGCCTGCTGGCGACGCAGTGGACCGTCGCGCGTCCCATTTCCATGCCGCCCGGAGTGCCGCCCGCGCGCATCGCAGCGTGGCGCGCCGCGTTCGACGCCACGATGAAAGATCCCGAGTTTCTGGCAGACGCGGCGAAGGCGAAGCTCTACGTGCGGCCATTGTCGGCGGAGAAGATCGAGCCGATCATCGCCGAGATGATGCAGACGCCGGAATCGGTGCTGCAAGACGCACGCGCGATCCTGAAGCAATGAGCTGTTCGAAGGAAGTTTCATGTCGGGTCCGGCATCCAAAGCAGCAGCGTTCGACTTTCTCGAGCGCAACGCGAACGCCGTGGGCACATTGTCGGATTCGCTGTTTTACTTCGGCGAACTCGGCATGCAGGAGCACGAGAGTGCTGCCCTGATGGCGAGCCTGCTCGAAGAAGAGGGCTTCACCGTCGAGCGTGGTCTGTCGGGTTTCCCCACCGGCTTCTGCGCGACCTACGGCGCGGGCACCCCGGTCGTCGCCGTACACACCGAGTACGACGCGAACCCGAACAATTCGCAGGCCTCAGGCGTCGCGGAGAAGCGCTGCATCGTCGACAACGCCCCCGGCCACTGCGAAGGCCACAACTGCAATGCCGCCGTGATGATCTCGGGCGCGATTGCAGTAAAACGCGTGATGGCCGCCAACGGCATCGCGGGCACACTGAAGGTGTTCGGCGCGCCGGGCGAGGAACAGCTCATCAGCCGGCCTTACTATGTGCGCGACGGCCACTTCGCCGATGTCGATGCGGCACTACACGTGCACATATCTGGTGAATTCGACACGTGCTACGGCCTCACGCACTTTGCCGCCGTATCGGCCTACTTCACCTTTCATGGCGAAACCTCGCACGCCTCCGTGACGCCATGGAAGGCGCGCGATGCGCTCGACGCCGTGGTGCTGATGGATGTCGGCATGGCGCAGTTCCGCGAGCACATGGAAACCGATTTGCGCGCCCACCGCGTCATCACCCACGGCGGCGATCAGCCCAACACGATCCCCGCGCGCGCGACCGTCTGGTGGACGTTCCGCGGCCCGACAGCCGAAGGCGCACGCAAACTGTTCGAGCAGGGCCGCCGCATCGCGGAAGGCGCCGCCATGATGACCAACACCACGGTCGAGATCGAGGTGATGAGCGCGGTCTGGCCCGTGCGTACGAACCAGGGGCTCGCTGAAGTCATCCAGCGCAACATCGAACTCGCCGGTTTGCCCGCGTGGAGCACGGATGAGGAGACGTTCGCACGCGATCTGCAGAAAGCCGCCGCCGTGCCGGTTGGCGGCCTCGCGAAGAAACTGACGCCGCTGAGCGGCCCGACGCGCCAGCGCTCGCCGTCGAACGATTGCGGCGACGTATCCTGGGTCGTGCCCATGGGCCGCGTGGGGTTCCCAGCCAACGTACCGGGCATTCCTTTCCATCACTGGAGCGCGGGCGCGGCGCTCGCTACGTCGATTGCGCACAAAGGTACGTTGGCCGGCGCTAAGGCGCTCGCCGGTTCGCTGCTCGATCTTTTGGCTGTGCCCGCGGATCTCACCCGCGCGAAAGAAACTTTCCGCACCGAGATCGGCGACGTGAAGTATCGACCGCTGCTGCCGCCCGATCAGAAGCCGCCTGTCGCGCTCAACCGCGAGCTCATGGAGCAATACCGCCCCGCGATGCGCGCTCACTACGTCAAGGCGCGCCCGCGGTTCGTCTGAAAGCCTTCAATCCAATCGCTCCGTCATGGTCCGCGGAGGCGGACCACCCACGACACTTATGTCTGTCGGGCTAGGAGCCGTGGAAGGCCGCCGCCGCGGCCTTGACGAAGTTCAATGTGGTGAGGGAAACCCGACGAAAAAGCCTTCGGCTTCTTCTGCACCTGCCCTCACACCACAACCGACGTCATGGCCCGACTTGGTCGGGCCATCCACGACACGTCGCAAGTTGGTGCATTCACGCCTTGCTCAGTTCCCCGAACAGCACAGACAGCAATCCGCCGGCCGCCAGCACTTCTGCTTCACGCGGCGTGTCGATGCGAACATCGACGGTCACCGTATCGGTCTTGCCCTTGGGCCGCTCGATGTCGAGTTCGAGCTTACCCGCCACACCGAGCCCCTTGTCGAGACCACGCAGCCGCATCGTCTCGGAGCCCGTCAGCGCCAGGGTCTTGCGTGTCACCCCCTCCGGGAACGTCAGCGGCAGCACGCCGACCGCGACGAGGTTCGCGCGGTGAATGCGCTCGAAGCTCTCCGCCACGACGGCGCGCACGCCGAGGTACGCCACGCCCTTGGCAGCCCAGTCGCGCGACGAACCCGCGCCATAGCGCTTGCCCGCGATCAAAATCGTGCCGACTCCCTGCGCCGTACAAAGCATCGCGGCATCGACGAGCGGAACGGGATTTCCCGTCGGCGACAGACGCGTGCGCGGTCCCGCCTCGCCGATCATCTCGTTGACGATGTGCGCATTCGCGAACGTGCCGCGCACAGCCACAGCGTGATGCCCGCGCCGGGCTGCGTAGTTGCCGAAGTCGGATGGCTTGACCTGCCGGTCGGCGAGCCAGCGCGCGGCCGGCGTACCCGGACGGATCTCGCCATTAGGTGAAAGATGATCCGTGGTGATGGCATCGCCGAACATGGCCAACGGCTTCAGCCCCTCGATCACATCGGGAATGCTCGCCCGTTCCCGCGGTGGCCGGATCGGCGAGCGCCCGAGAAACGTGCTGCCTGGCTTCCAGGGATATAGATCGCCGCGAGGAGCGTCGATTGCGCGCCATCCCTCGTGCCCGTGAAGGCCGGGGCCATAGACCTTGCTGTAGCCTTCCGCCGTTACCACGCGCGTGAGCTGCGCGATCTCCGCGTCGGACGGCCAGATATCCGCGAGCATCACCGGCTTGCCCTGCGCGTCGTTTGCCAATGGCTCTTTCGTCATGTCGATGCGGACGGAGCCGGTGATCGCATGAGCGATCACCAGAGCGGGCGACGCCAGATACGCCGCGCGCACACTCGCATGCACACGCCCCTCGAAGTTTCGGTTGCCCGACAGCACTGCGACGCCGGTGAACTTCTTGTCGGCCAGCGCGGTTTCGATCTCGGGTGCGAGCGAACCGGAATTGCCGTTGCACGTGGTGCAGCCGAAGCCCGCGATCTGATAGCCGAGC
>CANJPN010000030.1 GCA_947475855.1 Bradyrhizobiaceae bacterium | reverse complement strand
CGCCCCCTCAGGGGCTGTGGACAGCGGGGAAGAAATTTTTTTGGCGCCCCGCGGCGTTGCTCTCCGGTCGGCCTACGGCCTCCCTACGCGCAACGCCGCGGGGCCCCTTGCCTCCCCCGCCTCGTACACCACGTCCTGGGACGCGCCCAACCAGAAGCCGCGGCGCCCATGCACCTGGTGGAACGCCCGCAGAGAACCAGCCGCCAATGCGACGGTGAACACCACTGCCGAAGCGGCGATAGGCATGTTCCAGACAATGATCCCCGCCAGCTTCCACGTCGCAATACCGACGAAATGCATCGCGGCGATGCCGGCTCCGATCACCCCTCCTCCGACGGCTGCCCAGGCTGGATGGTCCGTTGCCCTGGAACTCAGCCTGAAGCCGATCCAGGCCGCGAAGAAGACGATCAGGAGCGAGAGGAATGTCGCGGTCAGCGCAAGTTTTTCCGCAACAGCCGGCGCGTACGCGAGCATTGCGACAAAGTGAGAACTCCAGCTACCCAACGCCATGCCGGCTGCAGCAAGCAGCAGCCAGTCGTTCCGGTTGGCCGACACGAGCGCTAGTTCATACGCTTTGAATGCGCTCACCACGCTGCCGGCGCAAATTGCCAGTGCCAGCGCGACGAACATAACGTCATGAACGTGAGCCATGTGACCAATGCTTTCAGGCACGCCAATTCCCCCGCGGAGGGGACGTAACGGAAAGCCGGTCCGTTACCGCCGCCATGCCGCGTTTTAGGACTACGGTCGGCGTCGGCTGGTCGCGCGACGCCTTACGCTCATCCTGTCCAAAACCTCAATACCTTGAACCATCGCCAGAAAATGGTTTCCAGGCGGTAGATGACCGACCACTTTTGCATCAAAAAATTCAATGTGAACTGGATTTCCCGGCGCCGAGCGGCCACGACCGTGACTGGCGTTAAGTGGTTCTTAACCTTTCCAATTCCATAACTGCGCCGCATGGCGATCCACGTGTCGCCATCATTGTCTGTCACAGGACAAGACCTGGACGTCATTTATTTGTACCGCGTTGACGGGGGTCTCGCATCATGCTGCCACTTTGGCGGCGTCCGGCTCACACGAGCAGGCGCCTAAAATTTGTATTTGCCTGCGCGGCCGTGGCCTGCGCCACTTCGGCCACGATCGTGGTTGGTCCAGCTCGATCGGAGCAGGGTGCGCCGAACGCTGCGGCACGCGCCCCGGGCCAGAGCGCCTCGCCTCCAATGCGCTTCGTGATCAGTCTCGAACGGCACGCCGAATTCCAGGTCGTCACGTACAACAACCCCGATCGCATCATCGTCGAGCTGCCCGACATAAAAATGCAGTTGCCTATGGTCTCGGGCGACAAACCTGTCGGCCTGATCAAGTCGTTCCGGAGCGGTCAGACTGCGCCAGGACAGACCCGCGTCGTGATCGAAACGACCGGTCCTGTGATCGTCGAGAAGGCTGTCATCGAACGCAGCGCCGACACCAAAACTCACCGCTTGGTCATCGATATCGCTGCCGCGGTTCCAGGTGCTGCAAAGGCTGCAGCGGCTCCCTCTCCGCTTGCCAAAGCGATGCGTGCTGGCGCGTCAGCCCTCGGCGCGACCGGCGTCCAGGCGCCGGCTCCGAAGGCCGCCCAGCGGCCAGACACGCGTGGGCAGAACTTCTACAGGCCACTGATTGTTCTCGATCCTGGCCATGGCGGCCACGACAGCGGCGCGCAAAAATTCGGTACCGTAGAGAAAGACGTCGTGCTCGCGTTCTCCAAGGTTCTGCGCGACAAGTTGGTGGCATCGGGCCGCTACCGGGTGCTGATGACCCGCGACAACGATAGCTTCGTCGAGCTGGATGAGCGCCGCGAGTTCGCGGAGAAGCACAAGGCCGCGCTGTTCATCGCGGTGCACGCCGATTACGCCAGCACGAGCGCCCGCGGCGCCACGATCTACTCATTGCGCGATTCGGTTGCCGAGAGCCTCAAACGATCGCAGCGTAGCGCGGTTCGCGAACGTGTGCTCGCCGGCAACGGGCTGACGCCAATCAAGTCCGAGGCCGGCGGCGAAGCCAACCTCGTCAAGGGGTTCCTCGCCGATCTGGCACAGCGCGAAGTCGACGCCAACAAAGACCGCACCAACGTGTTCGCACAGACGGTGATCGAGACCATGGGCCAATCGACCACGCTGCGCGACAATCCAGATCAGACGGCCGCGTTTCGCGTGCTGAAGACTGCCCAGGTGCCGGCCGTGTTGATCGAACTGGCGTACGTCTCCAATCAACAGGACGCGAGCAACCTCCGGTCGGAGGAATGGCGCCGCAAAGTGACGGACTCGATCATGACCGCGATCGAGAATTACTTCGGTGATCCAAGCACGCGCGTGCCGATGTAGGCACCGCTGCCCGCGCACGTGAGTGTCCCGCCGCCACGTCGTCACGGCTCGAGTTGCGGACGTTCCGTCCGGCCATGGCCTGGCCAAGCAGCCAAAGCTTGGTGAGCCATCTCCTCCTCTGCCTCGCCCTTGCCCGGCAGTCGGCGCTGCAATCGACGCCCTTCGATCGGAAATGCGTGACGAAGACGCCATCTACGGCACGGCTGTTGGCGATCCGTTCACCAACGCCCGGGGCTCTCAAGCGCAAGGCAGCCGGGAGTTCCAGAAGCGGCCGCTCAAGGCCTGCATACACGAGCGGCTGCTCAACTGGCATAGCCGGGGTCGCCACAAGACAACCATCGATCACGAAGGCCGTTCGAATTCGGCGGAAGCCACCTTGACCGATCCCGACCGGCACGGGCACCTTGGGCGCTCCAGTCACCAGCGGCGAACACATGCCAACACAGTCGTTCTATAACCCCGTCCGCGTCGTATGGGGGCACAATTCTCTTGCAGAACTACCAGTGCTCGCGCGCGGCATTGGCATATCGAAAGTGCTGGTCGTCACGGATCCTGTGATCGGAAAAACGGGGGCCTTCAACATCGCGCGCATGGCGCTCGAGGGCGCGGGGTTACCGTATCGCGTTTTCGACCGATGCGGGATCGACGCACGACTTAGCCACGTCGAGAGCGAGGTCGCGAAGTTACGCTTGGAAGGCATCGACGGCGTGATCGGCTTCGGCGGCGGCTCGGTCATGTGCACGGCAAAAAGCATCGCGGCGCTCGGCGCGAACGGCGACAGGCTTCGCCCCCTGGAAAAAGCCGCCAACATCAAACGACGGCCAATGCCCCAGATCGAGATCCCGACCACCGCGGGTTCTGGCACCGAGGTGTCGCCGTATACGATCGTCAAGGACGACGTTGCCGGCGGCAAGTTCACGTTCGGCAACGCGCTGACCTTCCCTGACATCGCCCTGCTCGATCCCGCCGTGCTCGACAGCTTGCCCAAGCACCTTGCGGCGATCTCCGCTGTCGATGCCATCACACATTCGCTGGAGGCGCTTTTCTCCAAGATCGCAACGCCGGCATCCGACGCGCTGGCCTACGAGGCCGCCCGCATTTTGTTCGGCTGCGTGGAGGGCGCCATCATGACGGGCGAGGCCCAGGCCAAGTTGGACAATCTGCTCGGTTCATCGTTGGCCAACATGGCATGCGGGCAATCCCGGCTCGGTCTCGCCCACCGGCTGTCGCGGCCGCTGGAAGATACGTTCGGCATCCAGCACGGGCTCGGCGTCGGCACGATCCTGCCGCGCGCGGTCGCTTTTTGTGCGGAACAATGGCCCGACAAGCTTGAGCGTCTCAACACGATGCTGTCGCTCGGCGCAAAAGCGGGAGCGGTCGGCGACATCAAGCAGCGGCTGGTGGCGCGGATTTTCGCTACCTACCGCGCGATTGGATTTCCGGTAGCGTTCGACGCGGCGAAGATTGCGCCGTCGCGCGCGCGCGAAATGGCTGAAATGGCCGTCAGCCGCACGACGGATGCTGCCCCGCGCCCGGAGCGGATCGACGACGCCACGCCGATCTTCGCCGCCAACAGCCAGCGCGCGACAGTGGCCGAGGCGACGAGAATCTACGAAGCGTGTTTCGAAGCGACTTGATCGCTCGTCAATCCCATTACCGACGTCGCCACTCTTAAGGAACGCCTCATGAAATTCGCGCACTTCTCGCACATCTGGGGCAAGCCTGGGATGACGCCTCACGAGCGGTACAACCAGTTGTGGCGCGAACTGGCCCTGTGTGACGGTCTTGGCTTCGACTACGGCTTTTGCGTCGAGCATCACTTCCGGCCAGACGAGAGCTGGATGTCCTCACCCAGCCTCTATGCGGTGGGCGGCGCGCAACATACCAAGCAGATGCGGCTGGGACCGATGGGCTACATCGTGCCCCTCTATCATCCATTGCGGCTCGTCGAGGAGATTGCAATCGTCGACCAAGTGCTGGGCGGCCGGATGGAGCTCGGACTTGTGCCCGGCATAAACGCATCCTATTTCGAGCCGTTCGGCCTCGACTATGGCTTCCGCAAATCACCCACACTGGAATTCGTCGACTACATGCGTGCTGCGTTCGGCGAGGCCCAGCCATTCTCCTTCGACGGCGAGAACCACAAGACGAAATCCGCACAGATTTCGGTCCCGCCCGTCCAGAAACCACATCCGCCGCTATGGATGATGAGTCGCGATCCAGAAACTCTGACATTCTGCGCGGAAAAGGGAATTAATCCCGGCTATTTCCTGGTGTTTCCCCGCGCAGATGCGGCACCGCGATACCGTGATTTCCTCGGCCAATGGAAAAAAGCTGGTTGGCCCAGGAAACCCAACATCGCCTATTGCACCGTCGTGTACGTCGACGAGACCGACGAGAAGGCGCTGGAAATCGCCGCGTTCCGTGCGAGCCGCGCCTACGAAGGCTTTCTGCCACCCGCATTGCCGGGCCAGACGTTCGAAGACCGCGCGGCGATCCACGCCCAGAAGTTCGTCGGCCGCGGAGAAGGCGGCGCGGCCCAGGTCATGGCGAACCTGTTCGACCCGAAGTACATCCTCGATCATGATCTTGTATTCGTCGGCTCGCCGGAAACCGTCGCGCGCAAACTCAGGGCCGCAGCCGAGAGCGGCGTATTCAACACGTTCCTCGGCGAGTTCAATTTTGCCGATCTACCGGAAGAAGACTTGATGCGCTCGATCCGCCTGTTTGGCGAAAAGGTAATACCAGCGCTCAGGGATTACGAGCCGTTCTAATCGACGTGAGCCATTGGGCAGCAGGCTTAATCCAGACGAATTGACTTCGAAAACCACGTGCCGGAGGGACAATGATCACGCGTCGCGCCTTTAATCTATCCGTGGGAGCAGCCGTACTCATGGCTTCCGCGATGTCGCCGCAGCTCATGGCGCAACCGGCCTATCCGACGCAACCGATCCGTACCATCGCGATGTTCCCGCCGGGCACGGGCGCGGACATCCGCATCCGCTTCTACGCCAAGAAGCTGTCCGATCTCGCGGGACAGCCGGTCGTCGTGGAGAACAAGCCCGGCGCTTTCGGAAATATCGCGACCGAAACCGTCGCTCGTTCCAAGCCGGACGGCCATACGATCTACATTGCGCCGACGAGTTCGACGCACGCGGCGGCGCCGCATCTGTTCAAAAAGCTGCCGTTCGATCCGATCGCGGATTTCGAGCAGGTGACGACGCTCAGCCAGTCGTCGTTCGTGCTATGCGTTTCGGGCAAGTCGCCGTTCAAGACGGTGACCGAACTTGTGGCGCACCTCAAGGCGAAGGGCGACAAAGGCTCCTACGGAACGATCGCGATTCCGAGCCTCGTCGCGGGCGAGTTGTTCAAGAACGCATTCGGGCTCGAAACGGTCGAGATCAAGTACAAGGATCAGGGCAGCTTCATCAACGAGTTGAATGCGGGGCATACGGATTTCTTTTATGTCGATCTCGGCACCATCGCCTCGCAATTGAAGGCGGGCACGGTGAGGCCGCTCGCGATGGCGTCGGCCAAGCGGCTGGCGACAGTGCCCGACATTCCCGGAGCAGCAGAAGCTGGAATTCCCGGCATGAACCTGGAGATCTGGTGGTCCGTGAGCGTGCCGGCCAAGACGCCTCAGCCCATTCGCGACCAACTGGAGAAATGGTTCAACCAGATCGTGGCCGATCCAGAGACCAACGCATTCAACGTAACCAACGGCTCGGACGCTCTGCCGGGGAACGCAGCGCTAGCGCGTGAGATGCTGGTAGAGCACACCAAGCGTTGGGCCGAATACGCCCGTATCGCCAAGATCGAGCCGCAGTGACGGGCGTGTTCAGTTCGCCGTGATGCCGAGCCCGGGTACGCCGCCGGGCCAACTGCCGAGCATCTGCAGCAGAAACCCGCCTGCGATGAGGATCATCGCGAACACGAACACTGGCAGGCGGACGCGGTGGCCCTGCTGGCGGACTTCGTTGCCTTCGTTCCTGATCCGGTCCTCCGTCCTCGCCGCCACCATGCGGTAGTGCGCGGCCAACCGTTCGTCGCGCACGGACTGCTGCGCGAACTTGAGGTGTTTCATCTCGCGCACGCCGCGGGCCGCGATGTCATCCTCGCGCCGCTGAGCGAGATAGCCGACGAGCCACTCGTAGGCGAGCAGCATGACGCCTGCGAAATCCATCGCCAACCCGGCGATCTGAAACCATCCCTGATGCATGTGGCTCGCCCCACCATCCAAACATTACGATCCGAATATCGGGGGAAGGACGCACATACGATTGCGTCAACCCTAGGGACAGTGCTCGGCGGTTAATGCGCTGCCCCTCATCCGTTTGGTGGATGACGCTATCATTTGGTTTCTTTTTACACTGTTCAGATTCCTGGGGAGGCCAGGATGTTCCTTCTGGAACATCGTCATTTCAGCGTCAGCGCTAGTTCTTTTTTCGTCCTTAGTTTGCCACTCGATCGGGTTTCGACATGTTCCGACTTGATAGATCGCTTCTCGCGATCGCAGCGGCTGTGCTCACTGTGACGATCGCTCTGCTCCCCACCCGTGCTGCTGCCGACGAGAGCTGGCAGTGCGCGGACCCGCGTATCGACGTCACGACAACTTCCGAGTCCAGCGCTGCGCTCATTTGCGGCCAAGCCGACAGGGCACGTGCGTTTCTGGCGGCTTGCGGGATCGAAGGCAGCCACCCGCTGAGCGTGCGGGTTACGCGCGACCTCTCGGGCACTGTGGGAATCCGGAAAGCTGGCGACTTCGACCCCGCCACCAGGAAAGTGCGACTGCTGCCATTCATCGCCTACTTGCGCGTGTCAAAGGCGGCCACGGTCACGACACCGGCCGTTGGACGCGTCATGCACGCGAGCATTGCAGCGCACGAAATAGCACACGGGATCTTCCATGAGCGTTCCGCGCATCTGGACCTGCCGGAGACTGCGCATGAGTACGTCGCCTACGTCGTGCAATTCTCCACGTTACCTTCCGACCTGCAGCAGAACCTGATGGAGAAGGCCCAACTGCCTGCTGTCACCAACCTGTTCATGTTCTCATTCTTCATGCTGCGCGCGGATCCGGAGCGGTTTGCGCTGAACGCCTATCGCCATTTCCACCAGCCCGAGAACGGCTGCGCCTTCTTACAACGGATCCTCGGCGGCAAGGTTCATTTCCCGCCGCCGAGTGACTGAACAAGGGACGGCCTGCACGCATTCTCCTGGCGGCTATCTGACACGGCTTTCTGCAGGCGATGTCGCTAGGCGATTGCCGTCCGGACTCTTTCCGCGTAGCCTTCTGGAACAACGTTTCAAAAGGAGGACGCCGATGGCCGATAAGAAATATGAAAACGTCGAGATCCAGCGCGAAGGTCAGATCACGTTCGTAATGCTGAACCGGCCGGACAAGCGAAATGCGATGAGCCCGGGCTTGCACGCCGACATGTGCGATGCGCTCGAAACGCTTGCTGTCGACGCGGAGACCCGCGTCGTGATCATCGGCGGCAATGGTCCGGCATGGTGTGCGGGGCAGGATCTCAAGCTCTATTTCCGTGAGGCCGGCAAGGACCCGATCAAGCGCAGGAAAGCCAACGCCGATAGCCACCGCTGGCGCTGGGAACTGCTGTCGCGTTACCCCAAGCCAACCATCGCGATGGTGCACGGGTTTGCTTTCGGCGGCGCGTTCACCCAACTTTGTGCGTGCGATTTTGCCGTTGTCGCCGAAGATGCCACGCTTGGCCTGTCGGAAGTCAACTGGGGCATCATTCCCGGCGGTATCGTGTCCTGGAACCTGTCCGACATGATGCTGCCGCGCCATGCGGTCTACTACGCAGCTACCGGCGAGAATTTCGACGGAAAGCGTGCGGTGGAGCTGGGTCTTGCAAACTTCGCAGTGCCGGCGGCGCAGCTTCGCGCCAAAACGGTCGAATTCGCTGGCAAGCTGAGCAAACTCAATCCCAACGTGCTCCGGTACACCAAGGAAGCTGTCCGAGTCGTGCGCAAGATGACGCCCGAGGATGCGCGCGATTATCTGGCCGTCAAGCAGGACAGCCTGATGCGGCTCGACAAGGAGATCGGTGACCGCGTCGGCATGACCGAATTCCTCGACAAGAAATCATATCGTCCGGGTCTTGGACCGTACAAGCGGTAAGCAGCGAGACGAGGGCCTCGGTGATGAGCGGACGGATAAGCCGCCGTCCCCGTGGCTCGGCATCGGGAACGTCCATTCGGCATGGCCAAGCCAATTACGCTCGACGCGCTGTTTGATCCGCGCAACGTCGTCCTCGTCGGCGCCTCCGATCGGCCCGGCCACTGGTCCAGCCGTGTTTGGGCCAATCTTCCCCGCTTCGGTTTCAAAGGTAGCGTTTTTCCCCTCAACCCGAAGCGCCGCGAAATCTTCGGCAGTCGCTGCTATGCGACGCTCGAAGACCTGCCAGAGCCGCCGGATCATCTGGCACTGTTCGTTCCTGCTGACGCCACTCTGGAAATGCTGGACGCTGGTGGCCGGCTCGGCGCGCGCAGCGCCACACTCTACGCTGCGGGCTTCGGCGAGGGCGGCGACCGCGATGGTGCCGCAAGGGCCGAGCGATTACGTGAGATCCTGCTTCGCCACGCCATCGCTGCGGCAGGCCCCAATTGCATGGGCCTGGCCTGCGGGCGATCGGGACTGGTCACCATCGCAGACGAAACCTTGCAACCCCTAGGCCTGGGTCCCGTTGCGGTGCTCACGCAGTCGGGCATGCTGACCAGCACAATCAACCGCGCACTCAATGATCGGGGGCTCGGCGTCTCCCACATTGTTTCGTGCGGCAACCAGACCGGTCTGACGTTCGCAAACTATATCGACGCCCTTGCTGACGATGCGGATGTGCGTGTCGTCCTCTGCTACGTGGAAATGATCCGTGACGCCACGCGCTTTCTCGCCGCCTGCCGCAAGGCCGCGTCGCGGGGCAAATCCGTGATCGCCGTGAAGATCGGTGGCTCGGCGGAAGCGCGAGCGGCCGCACTGGCACACACCGGCGCGATGGTCGGCAGTCTCGACGCCTTCGACGCTGCGGCGACGGGAAGCGGTGTCATCCGCGTCGACAGCCTGGAAGAAGCAGTCGAGGCGGCAGAGTTGCTTTCCAGAGCGCGGCGGCCAGCCGGATCGCGATATGCGTTCATGACAAACTCCGGCGCGATGAAAAGCCTCATGACGGAGGCTGCCGTGCGCCACGGCGTGTCGCTGGCAGCGTTGTCACCTGCCACGGAACAAGCGATCCACAAGGCATTGGGTGAGGACGCAGAGCCAAGCAATCCTCTCGACACCAAGAAAACCATCCCGACCGATAGCTATATTGCCTGCGTCGATGCGCTGGGGCGATCGGGTGACGCGGATCTCGTTGTTGTGATCGAGGAGTTGCCCCGCGAGGCGGGCGTCGCCCGGAAAATTCGCAACTTCGACGCGCTCGATAAGTGGGCGCGTGAGGGTGGCGATGGCCGCGCTGCCGTGGCTGTGCTGTCACCCCTGACGCTGGGTGAAAATGACTACATGAAAGAAATTCGCGGTTCGCTCACGGCATTGCCGATGTTGCGCGGCCTCGATACGGCGTTCCGGATGCTCGCAAGGCTCGGTGCTTCACCACTTCCCGACAACGTCAATAATGACGTTACCACCTCTCGCGCAGGTGTTGCCGGCCTTGGCGAACCGAAGTCGTTGAGCGAACCGGAATCGAAGCACTTCATCGCGAAGGCCGGTATCCGTTTGCCGCGCGAGGTGGTGGTCGCGACGGTCGGCGAGACTGCTGGTGCTGCTGCACGGATCGGCTTTCCCGTCGTGATAAAGGCCGTGTCGGCCGGAGTCGCCCATAAGAGCGACGCAGGACTCGTCATTGTGTCGGTCACAACCGAGACGGCTGCACATGAGGCCGCGGCGACACTCAAAGAGCGCTGCGACCGTAACGGTGTGCAGCTCGAAGGAATTCTCGTCGCCGAGCAGATTCGCGGAGGCACCGAAATGGTTCTGGGACTGCATCGCGATCCCGAGATGGGTCCGGTGCTGATGGTCGGCCTCGGCGGCGTGTGGCTCGAGGTGATGCGCGACGTCGCCTTCGCTCCCCTCGATCTGGACCAAGAGCGCGCGATCGCCGTGATCCGGCGCACGAAGGCATGGCGGCTGCTCGACGGCTTCCGCGGAGCAAAGCGCGGCGACATTAAGGCACTTGCCGACGCGATGGTCGCGCTCGGCCGCCTTGGTCTCGAACTCGGCGACCGACTTGAAACCATCGATATAAACCCGATCGTCGTGCTCGATGAAGGATGTGGCGCGGTCGCACTCGACGCGCTGGTCGTGATGAGGCCCCCGCCACCTGGAGTTCGCGGATGAAATTCGCTCATTGCCTTGCTCGAACCGTGACGCTCTTGGCAGCGCTCGCTCAGCTATCCACGGCGGCGCGGGCCGACGAGGTCTCCGACTTCTACCGCGGCAAGATGATGACGATGTTCATCGGTTACCCTTCAGGCGGGGGCTATGATCTCTACGCGCGCACCATTGCCCGGCATATCATTCGGCATATTCCCGGCGCCCCCACGATGGTTTCTCAGAACATGCCGGGCGCTTCGAGCATGCTGCTCGGCAATCACATCGCACGTGTCGCGCCGCGCGATGGAACGGCGCTCGCGGCGGTCAACTCAGCGCTCCTGTTCGACACGGTGTTCCAGGGCGAGGCGTCGAAAGCGCAATTCAAGGGGCCGGACCTGTTCGCCATCGGCAACGTCGTCAGTTCGGCGTCGGTCCTGATCACGCTCGCTTCGGCGGGTGTCGAACGGCTCGACCAGATCAAGACGAAGGAGATCATCGTCGGGGCCACGGGGCGCTCCGGCGACACGTATCTGCTGCCGCTCGCGATCAAGCGGATGCTCGGCCTCGACGCCCTCAAGATCGTGCCGGGCTATCCGGGCACGCGCGAGGTCGCGGTCGCGCTCGAACGTGCGGAGATCACAGGCCGCGTGTGGGACATGGAGGGCATCAAGGCGGCGCGGCCGCAATGGTTGAAGGACGGCACGATCCGAATTCTCGCGCAGCTGGCTCCCCAGAAGATGCCGGAGGTGCCCCAGGACGTCCCGCTCGTGAAAGAGTTCGTACCAAGTGCCGACGACCAGAAGGTGCTCGACATCATCTTCATGAGCACAATTCTAGCCCGGCCCTTTGTGGCGCCGCCGGGCATTCCAGCGCCGCGCGCCAAGGCGCTGCGCGATGCGTTCATGGCGACCATGAAGGACGAGCAGTTCCTGGCCGACATGACAAAGCACTCGATGACCATCGATCCAACGTCGGGGGAAGACATGGAACGGATCGTGAGGGATGCCCACGCCTTGCCAGCAGCCCTTGTCGAGAAGGTTCGAGCCCTCTTGCGCGATTGACGTGATATGGCCTGGGCCACGGAACCGCCCCATCGGCAGGCTATTGCGGTAAGCGCTTGCCAATGCGATGAGGCTATCCAGAAAACAAAGGGAGGCTGCACCGTTGCACAGGTTTCGATCCTCATTGCCACGTTTGGCTGCCGCGTGTGCAGCGCTGTCCGCAACGCTCGCACTGGGCTGTACCGGCGCGCTCGCGCAAGGCTGGCCTCAGCGCAGCGTCCGGCTTGTGCTCCCGCTGGGACCGGGCAGCGGCACCGACATCAGCGCGCGCATCATTTCCGACAAACTCGCCAAGGCGTGGGGGCAACCGGTCGTCGTGGAGAACCGGCCAGGCGGTGATTCCGTCGTCGCCATCAGCTCTGTGATCAACGCCAACGACGATCACATCCTTCTGTGGGGTCCATCGGCGGCGTTCACCGCGCATCCCTATACGCACGCGAAGATCCCGTACGACATTCGCGAGATCATTCCCATCGTCCGGGTTTCGAATACCCTCGTCGTGATCACGGTCTCCAACACCCTCAAGGCCACCAACATGGCCGAACTCGCGCAGCAGGCGCGGGAAGCGCCGGGCAAGCTCAATTACGCCAGCGTCACCGGCCTCAACGACTTCCTGTTTCAGGCGTTCGTCAAGGACGCGAAGCTGGACATGGTGCGCGTGCCATACCGCGATGCCGTGCAAGCGGCCAACGACGTGGGAGAAAGCCGAATCCAGGCGTTCTCGTCCGCATATGCAATTTCCCGCCCGCAGGTCGAGAGCGGCAAGATCCGCCCCATCGCCTTCACCAATACCAAGCGGGCCGAGATCATGCCGGGCATACCTACCGTGCGCGAAGCCGGCTTCCCGGCAATGGAATTCGACGGAATGGTCGGCGTCTTCAGCACCAAGGTCGTGGACGCAGCCGCGCGCCGCCGCATATCGGCCGACGTGCGCGAAGCCATGAAGGATCAGATCGTCATCGACCGGCTTACGGCAACGGGGCAAGTGGTCAACCCCGGCGACAGCGACGAGTTCGTCACGGCAATCGAAGATCAGCGGAAGGTGGCCGCGGGCGCAGCAAAGATTCTCGGCATCAAATCCGCGGAGTGAGCGATGCGTGAGCTACTGCTCTGACTTCTGCGACTGCGATTGCTTTTCCGCGCCCTGCGACTGGGATTGCGACTGCTGCTGGCTCGCGCGTTCCTCGACGGCGACGTGGACATCGAGGGTTTCATGCGGTCCACCGCGCCGGGAGCCACGGATCGGCGACGTGTAGCGGGCGTCCAGACTAGCGGCCAGCCGCACATAACGGTCTGTCGGGCAGAGTCGATTTGCAGGATCAAACCCGACCCAGCCCAACCCGTCCACGTAAGCCTCGGTCCACGCGTGATGCGCGGGCGCAGGCTCGCCATCGTCGGTGAGCAGATAGCCGGTGACATACCGGGCAGGAACATTGAGGGTGCGGGCCGCGGCGATGAAGATGTGGGCGTGATCCTGGCACACACCTTCGCCCGCCTCAAAGGCGCTTGCAGCCGTCGTCTCCGCGCTCGTCGCGCCGACGACGTAGTCCACTTTGTCACGGATCGCATTCATCAGGGCGTGAAGCCGCGGCACCGGCTGGACCTCGGTCACGCCGGCGGCCAATTCTTCGATGGCGGGGCTTACCGCCGTCAGACCGGTAGGGCGCAGATAGACCCGAAGGGGAACGCTCTCCGGAAGCCCCTTCACGACGCCGGCCGTATCGGTGACTTCGACGATGCCGGTCGCCGTCACCTCGAGATCCTGGTGCGGCGTGGTGAGGGTCAACAGATGCGTGGCGTTACCGAACCCATCGCGTGTCGCGAGTAGCTGCCCCTCCGGCTTCGTGCGCAACTGCCACTCAACGACGGTGAGCCCCTGGTAGGGCGCCGGCGTCATGCGAAGCATCACGATGCCGTACGACGCGCTCGCGGCGTAAGTGTAGCGGGTCCTGTGCTCGATGGAGATGCGCATGCCGGGCCGCTCAATCATTGAAATGGTAGGTGGCCGCGATCTCGGATGCCAGCTCGCTGTTGCCGGCAATGAAATCGCGCAGGAACTCGTGCAGGCCGCGCTGGAAGATCGTGACCATGTCCGCTTGCGAAAGCATTTCTAGCGTGCCGTCCGCGCGCTTCATGGCATCGCTGTCGGCGCAGTAGTATTCGGACAGTCCGGCGAGAGCCGCAGCGATCTCGACGTAGCAGGACCGCAGCGAGCGCGGCAGTTGCGGGTTCAGGATCACGAAATCGGCGATGTGCCAGGGTTTGAAGGCATCGCGGTAGACCCAGCGAAAGCTGCGGTGCGCGGAAACCGAGCGAAGAATCGTCGCCCATTGCGCGCTGTCGAGGCCGCCACCGACGATCTCGTTCTGCGGCAGCAGCATGTAGTACTTCACGTCGAGGATGCGGGCCGTGTTATCGGCGCGCTCGATAAAGGTTCCGAGCTGGGTGAAATAGAACGTATCGTTGCGCAGGATGGTGTTGAGTAGCGCGCCACGGAACAGGGCCGAGCGTTCGCGTATCCAATCGAACAAAGCGGGCAGCTCGTTGGGTTCGCGAGCCTGCCGCGCCCGCCCGTCTAGTTCGATCCAAGCGCTATTCAGCGCTTCCCACATCTCGCGCGTGATCGCCGTCCGTTGCGCCCGCGCGTTGCGGCGTGCCGCTTCGATACACGACGTGACGCTCGATGGGTTTTCCCGATCGAGCAACAGGAAATCGACGACGCGCGAGGTCTCGAACTTCGTATGGCGCTCAAGGTAGGCCGCATCGCAGCCCGCCGTCTTCAACGTCGACCGCCACTCGTCCTCGCCGCTCTGATGAGGCAGCAGAATGAGCCGGTAGCCGACTTCGAGAAGACGCGCGATATTCTCCGCCCGCTCCATGTAGCGGGCCATCCAGAAGAGATCGTTGGCCGTCCTGCCCAGCATCTATTGCGCTTCCGCCACTGCGCCCCCATCGGGAGCTATTCTTCGAGAACCCAGGTGTCTTTGGTGCCGCCGCCCTGGCTCGAATTGACGACCAGCGATCCCTTGCGCAGGGCGACCCGGGTCAATCCGCCAGGCGTCAACCGCATGCGGTCGCCGAACAGCACGAAAGGACGTAGATCGAGGTGGCGGGGTGCAATGCCCTGTTCCGTCAACGTCGGGCACGTCGAAAGCGCGAGGGTCGGCTGGGCGATATAGCGCTCGGGCTCGGCCTTCACTTTGGCGCGGAATGCGGCCACTTCGGCGGATGTCGAAGCTGGGCCGACAAGCATGCCGTATCCGCCGGAGCCGTGCACTTCCTTCACGACCAGCTCGGCCATGTGCTCCAGCACGTACGCGAGATCGTCGGGGCGGCGGCAATTGTAGGTGTGCACGTTCTTCAGGATCGGCGCACGCCCGGTGTAGAATTCGACGATCTCAGGCACGTAGCTGTAGATCGACTTGTCGTCGGCGATGCCGGCACCGGGGGCGTTGACGATCGTGACGCGGCCAGCGCGATAGAGTTCGAAGATGCCGGGCACGCCGAGCATCGACTCCGCTTTGAAGGTGAGGGGATCGAGGTAGTCGTCATCGACCCGGCGATAGACGACGTCGACGCGTTCCAGACCTTTGGTCGTTTTCATCTTGAGATAGCCGTCGGCGACGACGAGATCCTGGCCTTCGACCAACTCGACGCCCATCCTGTCGGCGAGGAAGGAATGCTCGAAGTAGGCGCTGTTGTGCTGACCGGGCGTCAGCACGACGATACGCGGATCCTCGTCCAATTGCACCGGTGCGACGCTTTCGAGCGTTGCGCGCAAGTCTTCCGGGTAGCGCTCGACAGGGGCGACGCGCACCTGACTGAACAACTCGGGGAACATGTGCATCATCGTCTCGCGGTTCTCCAGCATGTAGGAGACGCCGGACGGCGTGCGCGTGTTGTCTTCCAGCACGAAGAACTCGTTTTCTCCGGTACGGACGATGTCGATCCCGATGATGTGGGAGTAGATCCCGCGCGGGGGCTCGACATTCATCATCTCAGGCACGAACGCGGCGTTGCGCACGATCAGATCGGCTGGTACGCGGCCGGCGCGAAGGATCTCTTGCCGATGATAGATGTCATACATGAAGGCGTTGAGCGCCCGCACCCGCTGCTCGATTCCCGCTGCCAGCCGCCGCCATTCCGCAGCACTCAGCACGCGAGGAATGATGTCGAACGGAATAATGCGTTCAGCCGCTTCCTGAGCGCCGTATACGGCGAATGTGATGCCTGTGCGCCGGAACAGCGCTTCGGCCTGAGAGCTTTTGCGCCTCAGCTCGTCTTCCTGCTGGCCGTCGAGCCAGGGTCCAATCGAAGCATAGGGATCCCGACAACGACGCCCCTTACCCGTCCCGCGCATTTCGTCGAATGCCATCGCCGCCAGCCTTTGGAAGTCCACTCGCACAATGTCAGCGCACGAAGCGGACCAGTCAGCCGAAAATATCGGCACACGGCAATGAGAACCTGATCACGAGTGGCGCGCAAGGCCGAAAATCGGGCAACCAGTGCAAGGAAGCAGCCCAAAAACCGATCAGACGCGATGTAAAAGCCAGATCGGCTGCCAATCAGGCGGCAACCTTGTGGGCCCTGGAACGGATACGATTTTGGCGCGACGGGCCACCAGGCGCGTTCAGCTCAACTCGCGGATACGGAAGTGGAGACCGCCCTTCGGGCAGAGCGTCACGGTGGCATGGATACCGGGGGGCTCCTCACCGATGTACTCGGGCCGGAAACGCCGCAAGAGCATCGACAAGGCCAGGGTATTCTCCACCTGGCTCATCGCGCCACCGATGCAGCTGCGCTTGCCCCCGCCGAAAGGAATGTACGTGTAGGGCTTGCGCTTCTTGGCGGCATCGCCGTGCCAGCGTTCTGGCCGGAACTCCTCCGGCGCGTCCCAGTACTTCGGGCTATGATGAACGCCATAGGCGAACATCACGATGCGGTCACCCTTCTTGACTTCCTTGCCGCCGATCGTATCGGGCGCATCAGCTACGCGCATAAGGCCCCAGATCGGCGGATAGATCCGCATCGTCTCCTGGATCACGGCACGCGTATAGGCGAGGCTGGAGTAGTCTGCGGCCGTAGGCTCCCGGTCGCCGTAGACAGCTTCGCCCTCGAGGCGAATACGCTCGGCAACAGCCGGATCCTTGGACGCCTGATACAGCGCCCAGGCCAGCGTAATCGCCGTCGTCTCGGTGCCGGCCCAGAGGTACTGCTTGATCTCGTCAATCGCCTGCTGGCGGTCGAACTCGGGGATAGCCGGATCGGCGACGCAGGCCTCGATCATCTTCAGCAGTGTCCGCTCACGATCTTCGCGTGGCTCGGCGGCAAGCACCGCGAGCGGCACCTCCCACCAGGCCTCGATCGCCTTGGCGGCATCGACGTCGGTCAATTCCACCAACTCGCCCGCCTGCTTTCTGAGCCGGATCGACTTGTGGTTCATGACGTCGGTGTAGGTCTTCACATACTTGAAGACGACGTGAGGATTGAAGGGCATGTCGCGGTCGAACAAGGCCTTACAGATCATGTCGGCGGCGAGCGTCCAGGTCTGCTCGACCATCTCGACGCTTTCGCCCGACTTGGCGAGGCCCTCCCAGATCTCCATCTTGGCGCGGATCGCATCGAGGAAATAGGGGATGTACTCACCGAACATGTCGGGATGGAACGCCGCCTGCTGGGGCATCCGGATCTTGTTCCAGACCGCGCCGTCATGGGTGATCATCGACTTGCCGAAGATTGGCCTCAGGCCGTCGAAGTACTTGATGTAGCTGTCGGCCTTCGTCACCAGGACGTGCTTGATGTGCTCGGGCTCGGACAGAAAGACGACGCGCTCGTTGCCCATGTTGACGGCGATCACACCATCATGCCGCTGGGAAATATCGAGCAGTGTCTTCAACGGGTTTTGCGGATTGCCGCGAAGCAACGGCGTCAGCTTGAACCAGATACTGGCCTCTTCGCCGAGACCTTGGGCAGCAGATGGCGGCGTGAGCTCAGTCATGTTCCCTGGCCAAATTTGATGGGAGACAAGATTGCCCCCTGCAGGCAAGACGATGCACATGCAGAGGCCGCGCTGCGATACCCTCCATGTGAGGACATATTCGACGGCGACGGGAGCAGCCGCTCAAAGCGGCAAACCCCTCCCATGACGTCGTAGGGACCTAACATCCGTCCCCGAATGTGTCCAATGGGGCAGGGTGCCGCTGTGGCTTGAACGTCAGTTAGCCGATTACGACTTGCTCGGGCGAGATCATGACGACCGCCTGGTTAACAGGCAGTGGGTTCGCGCTGTAGACAACGCGATCCCCCGCCATCGAAGCTCTGCCTGATGCCACCATCGCGAGAGCCTGCGGGTAAATCAGATGCTCGACGGGGAGTATGCGAGCCGCTAGGGAATCGGGCGAATCCTCCGGCAGCACGGGCACCGCACCCTGAACCAGGATCGGCCCGGCATCCATTTCGGGCACCACGAAGTGGACTGTACACCCCGCGATGCGGACACCGGCAGCGAGGGCCTGTTCTTGGGTATGGAGACCTTTGAATGAAGGCAGAAGTGAAGGATGGATATTGAGCATGCGTCCTTGCCACAGTCGGACGAAATTCGGCGTCAGCACCCGCATGAACCCGGCAAGACAGACAATTTCTGCACCGAAACCGGCGATCACCCGATCCAACGATTCTTCAAAGGCCTGACGACCGGGATAAGCCTTATGATCCACCACGGCGGTTGCAATGCCGCGCGAGGCCGCCCAGCCCAGCCCCGCAGCGTCCGGCCGGTTGGCAATAACCGCCACGATCTCAGCGGGATAATCTGACGCGTTGGCCGCCTCGACGAGCGACATCATGTTGGAGCCCCGGCCGGAGATCAGAATGACAGTGCGCTGGCGCTTCATGGTGTGGCCATCAATGGGGCTGATCCGAACTCTGATGCGGCGAGAAGAGCGCCAGTTACATGAGCAAAGGCCGAGAGTCGACCACGTGCATCAGGGCCATCAACGACTGCCCGACGTACCGTCTGGTGGGCCTATTTCTGCTTGACGGGCTTACCCGCCGCCAAAGAAGGCGTCTCCCCGCGCAACTCGGCGTCGAGGTCGAGTGGGTTGCATCGTTTCTCAACGAGCCGCTTGTTCAAGGCCTCGAGCCGGGCGCGATCGAGCTGGAGTTCCTTGATGGGATTGCTGCCCCGTACTGCGCCCCCGAACACGGGCGCCGCCACGCTCTGTATGGTCTGACTGGTAAAGGTACCACTCTGACCAGCATAGTCGCCCCGCATGGTTGCAATCCGCACCCGCATTTGCCCGGTCAGCTTGGGGCAATCGAGCAATTCCTCGTCGGCGGTCAGCTTGTAGTCAACCGGGGCTGCTGGGAGTTTAGCCGCTCCAGCGGGGTCGTTGAGCTTGGCGGCGGGGGCTATCGTCCCGATCGTTTCGCCCACGGTCGTGCATCCCGCCAACACCAGGGCGGCCACCAGCGGAAGCCAAAGGTCCGGTCTCACGTGTCAGCTCGCGCCCTTGGCCAACGGTTGAACTCACCGCTCGAGATAGCCGTTCTATCGCGGCGGAAGTGCGGCTGCCAACGCGCCGTTTGCCGCCGCCCCTGTCCATGGGCTACAGGCTTGCATCGCAACGAGGGAGAGAAGCTGCCGTGACGAAACCACTTAAAGTCAGCGTAAAGTCGATGGTCGAGGCTGCCCGCAACCAGATCACGGAGTACTCCGCAGCCCAGGCTGTCGAGTTGGCGAAGGATCCCAAGGTCCTGCTGGTCGACATCCGAGATCCCCGAGAACTCGCGCGGGAAGGCAAGATCCCCGGCGCTCTCCATGCGCCTCGCGGCATGCTCGAATTCTGGGTCGACCCGGATAGCCCTTACTTCAAGCCGGTGTTCGGCGAGGATAGGACCTTCGTCTTCTTTTGCGCCGGCGGACTTCGCTCGGCCCTCACCACCAAGACCCTGCAGGACATGGGACTGGCACCGGTTGCCCATATCGAAGGCGGCTTCGCGGCATGGAAGGCGGCCGGCGGCTCGGTCGAGGCCGGCGCGCCGAAGCCCGAAAAGTAGGGCCCCGCAATCCAGTCGCTTGCCTGGCTCGCCACACCCGTTATCCCTCGCTCCTGCGACGGCTGGAATCCTGTTTCGGTCCGGCGTAACTTCCAGCTTCCCGGGGGCGCGAGCCACTGGGTTGGCCGAAGCGTGGTGATCCCGATGAACCGGAGCGGCGCATTGCGCAACATGACTGCAGGGGCGGGCGTCGTTCCCGACCTCGCAATGCTGATTTTGTCGCGCATCGTTCGATCGGCGTGGCAGGGGAGGATTTTCCGCTCCTTCGCAATCACAGGGCTCTGTCTCGCGGTCGCCTTATCGGCTACGGTCGCCAGTCACGCCGAGCCGTTCAGCTTTCGCGGGATATCGCTCGGCACGACCCTGGCCGACCTCCGGCGGATCCAGTTTCCCGAAGCTCCCGGCGCGCGCATCCTGTGCTCGCACGACGCGGAAGCTGGCGATATCCGTCCAACTGCCGAATACGTGGCGCCGGAAGACGAAGCGCAGGCAGGCGTTGTGGTTTGCGGTGCCTATACTTTCGGCAAGGTGCTAGGGGCCGCATCGAAGGTATTGCCTGCGGAATGGATCTCGGCGCGGCTCAACGTGGGCCCGATCGAGGCCTCCCCGTTCTTCTGGTTCTCTCCACATGACAAGGGCGACATCGAGGAAACCGGGCGCCTCTATCGCATCGCCATCCGGTCGAACTCCGCATACTGGTCCCAGGTACGCGCGGCATTCCTCATGCGCTATGGGTCCGCCACTTCGATTGAGACGATTGCGTTCCATCAGCAGGGTAAACGGGATATCCCCGCCGAGATCCTGACCTGGTCCAAGGACGACAGCACGATCCGCATCCTGCAGCGCGAAGAGATCGGGACGCGCATGACCATCACCTACGAGCATACCGGGTTGAAGCCGCGTCAACCCTAGCGACCGGCCCGAAAAAGAAGGCGCGGACCGTGCGCGATGCGCATAGGCCCCCCGGGCCGGCAATTGTGAGGTGCACTCACTTCTGCGGGCGGCAGTTCACTGCCTCAACTTCTTCACTTCCTTGCCTCGAACGACCTTGACTTATGCCGGGCGAGCCCGTATCCCCACCAACCTGTGATGACGCGCGGACTGCCAGCGCGTCGCTTAGATGCGGGCGTAGCTCAGTTGGTTAGAGCGCCGGCCTGTCACGCCGGAGGCCGCGGGTTCAAGTCCCGTCGCTCGCGCCAT